>JANYBR010000493.1 GCA_025360685.1 Pseudomonadota bacterium | reverse complement strand
GGGACCGAGGCGCCAGGCCACCGCGTTGTCGAAGTTGAGCACGCAGGTCGCCTGCGCTTTGATGCCCATCTTCTTCTCGATGCCGCCGGTGGAGACGCCGTTGCGCGCGCCCATCTTGCCGTCTTCGTCCACCAGGAATTTGGGCACCATGAAAAAGTTCACGGTTGAAAGATCGTCCTGGATCTGGCCGTTCTCGTCAGGGATCTTGGCGATGACCATGTGAATGATGTTGTCGGTCAGGTCGTGGTCGCCGCCGGAGATGAAGATCTTCGTGCCGGTCATGCGGTAAGTGCCATCGGGCTGTTCCACCGCACGCGTCTTCATCAGCCGCAGATCAGTGCCGCAATTCGGCTCGGTCAAGCACATGGTGCCGCACCATTCGCCGCTGATCATCTTGGTCGCGACATGCTCGCGCATCCAGGGCAGGCCCGTGGCGGCGAGTGCGGAATAGGCCGCGCTGGTAAGTCCCGGATACATCGCGAAGGACTGGTTGGCGCTCATCGCCATCTCTGCCACCGCCATGGTGATTGTCATCGGCATGCCGGCGCCACCCAATTCGGCCGGAGCGCCCAAACCGCCCCAGCCGGCCTCGGAATAGGCCTTGTACGCTTCCTTGAACCCCTTCGGCGTACGCACGACGCCGTTCTCGTAATGCGCGCCTTCCTCGTCGCCCGATTGGTTGATCGGCTGCAGGACCTGCTCGCAGAACTTGGCGGCGTTGGTCAGGATGTCCTCGACCAGATCGGGCGAAAGGTCCGCGAATTGCGGCAAATCGCGCTGCTTGTCGATCTCCAGGACCTCGTTCAGAACAAAGCGATAGTCATCGAGCGGCGCGCGATAGATCGGCATGTGGACTCCGAAAGGAAACAGCGACTAACGAATAGTAGGCTAGCCGGTCGTCACTCGCCACTGTCTATTCGCGCTCTGGGCACACTCAAACAGTCATCCCGGCGAGCGCGGACATAGTTCGCGTCAGGGAAGGGGACCCAGGCGTGCACGCAGCTCAGTCGCGAAGAGTCCCGGGTTCCCTTCCCTCGCTCCGCTTTGCGGCGCTCGCCGGGAACGACACTGAAAACTAAATCTGGTTCTTCAACGTCACTTTGATTTCAAGGGGCTTGCCTGCGCGCTGGACGGACAGTGTCACGACGGTGCCGATAGGATCGTCGCGGAAGCGCTGCCGTGCGTCGGGCAAGGCGATGCCGGTGACGGGCTTGCCATCGATGGTCGTGATGACATCGCCCGCCTTGAGACCGGCGACAGCGGCCGGCCCGCCAGCCGTGACCGCGACCACGTTGAAGCCGTCCGGCGCGACGTTGAACCAGGTACCGGCGCGGTCATAGGTATCGAGATCCTCGACCGGGCCTACCACGGGCTTCAGGTACATGGTGGAGTGGCCATAGTCGAAGGTGACGATGAAGCGCTTCAGGATGCCGCCGCCAACATTGGCCGCGAGCGTCGGATCCGCCATTGCGCCGGCCGTGTCGGCGGCCATGCCCGTGACCGGATGGTCGACCTCGATCGAGGTTCCGATCTTGAGTATGCCACCGCGAACGATGTGACTGCGCGACGGACCGCCGACGCCCCAACCGTCGACCGCATCGACGCCCATGGCCGCATTGGCGCGCAGATTGTGGGCCGCGACGAACGGTGCGTCCAGGGTCAAGGAGCTGCGCGCGCCCGTGTCGATCTGGAACTTGCCCGGGATGCCGTTATAGCTGCCTTCGACGATCGCAGCATTTCCGTTGAAGGCAATTTTTACCGGCTTGCCCGCAGCCGCGGAATCGAAATATTTCGGATCGATCAGGCTGACGGTCCTGGCACCGTAGTCAATCCGCGTCACGAAGCGGCGGAACACTTCATAACCGACCATGCCCTGCATGTGCGTGCCGCTGCTCGGATAAAGCGAGTCGAGGGCATAGGCCATGAAGAGTTGATCCTTAACCTGGGCGCCGCTCAGATTGATTTCGTCCACATGCGTCAGTCCCGCGGTCGAGGTGCCTTCTCCGGCGCCGCGCACTTCGCTCTCGCCTTCGATCTTGGCGCCGAGTTCCTTGGCAAGCTCCGGCGTCAGGATGTTCACGCCGCCCGTGTCGAAGACGAAGTAGTACGGACCTTTGCCGTTTATCATGACATGGGCATGGATGTGATTGTTGATGAGGTCGAATGGAAACGTCACCGAATGGGCGCCGCCTAGGATGGCGAAATCCGCCACCCTGGCGGACGGGGGCATCGCGTATGCAGCGGAGTCCGAATTCGGCTGAAACGTCACTGACGTGAGAGTCATGTGCGTATCGTATTTTGGATTGCCGTTGTTGATCGACGTGTCGACGGCCTGCAGCGTTCCGTCGTAGACCCGATAGTTCGTCGTGGTGGTCGTCACCATGACGCCGCCCTGCCGCTCGGCGATTCGATAAAGAAGGTGCGACTTGGCATCGAACCAGGCATCGAACGGCGCGCCGCCCTTAGGCGTCACGATCAGAACGTCATAAGTTGTGCCGCCTTCGGATTTCTCACCCGCCGGTTCAATATCTGCGCCGCCACGACTGCTCGTCCACCACTGATTGGCGTTGCGATAGGCGTTGTTGACAGCAAGGGGTATCGCGTCGCCGCCTTCCTGCAAGGTGACGATTCCGGAATTATCCTTGTTCCAGACATGCGTCCCATCAAAGCCATTGGCGCCTTTTTGTGGACCGACGACGAATTCCTGTTCGAAGCGGCCATCTTTCAGGTCCGATGTGCCGCCCGCCTTGCCGATCAGGCCCTGGCCCACATAGTCATATCGGAGACGGACGGCGGCTTTGCCGTTCCAGGCGTCGCCGCCGGAGGCAGCTCTGTTTGAGTCGAGAATTTCAGCTGGCGTTGCAGCCAACGAGGACGTAGACGAAAGCGTTGCCAAGGCGATGGCGACCAGAAGAGTGCGCATGATTGTTCCTCGAAATGCAGGCCGTACATGGTAGGCAACGTTACACGTTGCAAGTGCGCGTTGCGTCGCTTTGCGGGCTTCTCGATCGCTTGCGCTCTATTATTTTTTTGCACTAGTGCATCTGTTGCAGCTCCGCAACATGTCGTTTCAACGTTTCTGTGCACCGATGAATATGTCTTCCGGCTGGTGCCGCGCGAACATATCGCGGCGCTGTCGTTCGAAGCGGGTGATCGTCATCCGGTGGTTTCTACCATCGCCGACAAGGTAGGCGGTATCGTGCAGATCCGTCCTTCGACGGAAACGGTTCTCAACCTGCATCCGGATCTGGTGGTGATGTACGAGAGCACCATGCCGCGTCTGCACGCCAATCTGCTTGCGCTGCGCGTGCCGGTGCTCGACGTGCCATGGTCCAACTCGATTGCGGACATCCAAAAGACGACGTTGATGCTCGGAGAAAAGCTCGGCGCGAAGGACGAGGCGCAAGCGATGCTGTCGGAAATGGACGTGAAGCTCGCGACTGTTCGAGCGTCGGCGCAACGGCCGGCCGTGCACGCTTTGCTGTATGAGCCGAACGGCTATACCTCCACCGACCCCGTCACGCAGGACTTGATGGCTGTTGCCGGGCTGGTGGATGCCGCGCCGGGCATGCGGCCGACGCGTTCCGGCACGATTCCGGTGGAAGCGGTGATCGCGGCGGCGCCTGAGCTGCTGATCTTCGGCGGCGCGCGTGGTGCCGAAGACTCGCATGCGGTTCTCGTCCAGCACCATCCCGCTTTGAGATCGCTCGAGGGCCGCACTTATTCGGCATGGGCGTCCTTGTTGCCGCTCTCCTGTCCCGGCCCGTGGTCGGCCGATGCGGCGAAGACCTTCTCCGACCTTGGCCGCAAGGCGCGCGCGCTTGCGAAGCGGCAAGCCCGCAACTAGAACTGTCGCCGACGCGACGGACTAGGGAACGCGGTTCAAGCCGCGGCTGCCCCCGCAACTGTAAACGGCGCAATGCACATTCGAATGCCACTGGGAAACCGGGAAGGCGGATGTGACCGCCGTGAGCCAGGAAACCTGCCGCCGCAGTCGTCCGTCCGCGTGCCGGGGTTGGCGCGCGGTCTGCGGTTCTCCGCAAGAGGCGACTCTTGGGAGTGGACATGCAAAGAGCGGTATCAATCGAACGGCCAGCAACCGTCGCAGATGGCGCCAAAATGGCGACGGTCGTGCTTTGCATGCTGGTCGTCCTGTTCTTCGCGATTTCGTTTCTGCTCGGATCGTCCAATCTGTCGCCTGGCGCGTTATTCGGCGGGCTGCTCTCCGGACATGGCGCTGCGGGCGTGATCGCGCGCGAGATCCGCCTGCCGCGCGCGGCATTGGCGCTCGTCGTCGGCGCTGCACTGGGCGCGAGCGGTGCTGCGTTGCAGGGCCTGTTCCGCAATCCACTCGCCGAACCCGGCGTGACGGGCGTGACCTCATCCGCCGGGCTTGGCGCCGTCCTGGCGCTTTATTTCGGCCTCGCCGCATCGAGCGCATTCCTGCTTCCCGCCTTTGCCGTGACCGGGGCGCTTCTGTCGGCGGGCATCCTCTATCTTTTGTCGCGCGGTGGTGCCGGTGCGATGGCGCTGGTTCTCGCTGGGGTCGCGATCGCGAGTTTGGCGACGGCGATGACGGCGCTCGCACTGTCCTTCGCGCAGAACCCCTATGCCATGAGCGAGATGGTGTTGTGGATGATGGGTTCGCTGAAGGATCGCACGCTCAGCGATCTTGCCTTTTCCGCGCCGCTGACGGTCATCGGCATCGCGCTGCTTCTCACCGCTTCGCGCGGGCTGGATGCGCTGACGCTTGGCGAGGAAGCGGCGCAAAGTCTGGGCATCGATGTCGCGTCGGTGCGCGGCAGGGTGGTGGTCGGCGTAGCGCTCGCCACCGGCGCTGCGACAGCGGCGGCCGGCGCGGTCAGTTTTGTCGGACTTGTCGTGCCGCATGTCCTGCGGCGCTTTTACGGCTATGAACCGTCGCGGCTGATCCTGCCGTCGGCGCTCGGCGGTGCGGTGCTCGTGACGGCAGCGGACATTGCGGTGCGCCTGATTGCGCCGGACGGTCAACTTCTGCTCGGCGTTGTCACCGCCATGCTGGGCGCGCCATTCTTTCTCTGGCTGATAATCCGTCTGCGGAGCGAGTCGTGAGCGTCGTATTCGAGCATGTCTCGGCCGCCTATGGAGCGCGTGTCGTCCTGTCCGACGTGTCGGCGTCGTTCGCGAAAGGCGCGGTCACCGGCGTCGTCGGGCCCAACGGCGCAGGCAAGACCACCCTGTTGCGTGCGGCGCTTGACCTGATGAAGATCGCGAGCGGAACGGTTCGCGTGTTGGACAAGCCGCTGGCGCAATGGTCGCGCGAGGGGCTCGCGCGGACCGTCGCCTACCTGCCGCAGGGCGCCGATGCGCACTGGCCGATCCGCGCGCGCCAGCTTGTATCACTTGGACGCTTGCCGCATCGCGCGCTGTTCGCGGCACTCTCGTCCGTCGATGCATTCGCCGTCGACGCGGCGCTGGAGCGCTGCGATGCGCTTCAGTTCGGCGCAAGGCGCATGGACGAATTGTCGGCCGGCGAACGCGCGCGCGTACTGTTTGCCCGGGCTCTGGCCACCTCGGCGCCAATTCTCCTCGCGGACGAGCCGGCGGCATATCTCGACCCGTCGCACCAGCTTCGCCTGATGGAGCTGCTGCGGGAAGAGGCATCACGCGGTACCGCGGTCGCGGTCACGCTGCACGATCTTGCGCTCGCCTCGCGCCACTGCGACGCCATCGTCATACTCGACGGGGGTTGCGTTGCAGGACAGGGTGCGCCCGAAGCTGCCCTGTCTGATCGGCTTCTGGCGCAAGTCTTCGGCATCGCCGCACTGCGCACGAAAGATCCCTCCGGCGGACGCGGCGCACTGACGCCGTGGCAGCGGCTCTGACTTGCCCTTCGGGTTTTGTCCCACTCTAATCGACGCAGAGAGGGAGAACGCGATGCCCGACAACGACGACGATGACGACAATGGCCGTGACGGCCACTACAAGCGCGAGCTCCTCGCTCTCCAGATCGAACTCGTCAAGCTGCAGCGCCACCTGTTGAAGACGAACGCGCGCGTACTGATCATCGTCGAAGGCCGGGACGGCGCCGGCAAGGACGGCGCGATCAAGCGGCTCACTGAGCATATGAGCCCGCGCGATACGCGCGTGCACGCGCCGAACAAGCCGTCGGATCGCGAGGAGTCGCAGTGGTACTTCCAACGTTTCGTGCGCTTCCTGCCGGGCGCCGACGAGTTCGTCGTCTTCAACCGGTCCTGGTACAACCGGGCCGGAGTCGAACGCGTGATGGGCTTTGCCAGCGAAGACCAGGTCGAGTCCTTCACCGAAAATGTCGTGCGCTTCGAGAAGATGCTGGTGCGCGACGGCATCGAGTTGCGCAAATACTATCTCGATATCTCCAAGAAAGAGCAGAAGAAGCGGCTTGCCGCGCGCCAGAAGAGCCCGCTGAAGAGCTGGAAGGTCTCGCCGATCGACGCCTGCGCGACAAAGATGTGGGACGAGTATTCGCGCGCGCGCGACGAGATGTTCCGCCGCACCAGCCACGCCGCTGCGCCCTGGCACGTGGTTCATACCGACACCAAGAAGATCGCACGGCTCGAATTCCTGCGCGATCTGCTGGCCGGCTTTTCCTATCCGCACAAGAACAAGAAGCTGATCCACCCGAATCGGACAGTCGTCTTTCCCTGGCGTGAGGGCGCGCCGATTGCCGAGTGAAGTTCCGTCCGGCGGCCTTCCGGTCCGCCCCGTCTGTGCTAAGGATAGCTCTCAATCGGGGAAAGGACTGCGCGCTTCATGCGCAAGGGCACGCTTGCCAGAGTCGAAATCTATGTGGGTCTCGCCGCCATAGCGGCCATCTTCGTGCTGGCCGGTTATGGACTGGTGTCGGCGCTTGCCGACCGCCTCGATCCCAAGCTCCACGCTTGCGTCGTGCGCAACACACAGATCGGTTTGGACGACGGCCAGCGAATGACGAAGGACGTCGCGGTCGCGCTGTGCAAACGGCTGGAAGCCGACGGCGCTCTCTGACTCAGAGTGTTACGCGGTCCCGGCGGCCAAGCCGATACTGTGAACATGGACCGGCTGATCGAAGCCCTTGAGCGATACGCGTCCGACGTCCCGTAGCGGCAGCGCTTTGCCGATGCACAATTCCGCCACCGCATTCGACATCAATATCTGTTCCGGATCGGCATAGGCACACAGCCGTGCGGCGAGCTGGACCGTCGAGCCGAATAGATCGTTGTGATGCTCGATCGGTTCTCCCGCAGCCAGACCGATGCGCAGCTGGAGCGGATGTTCAGGATGCTCGCTGCGATGCTGCGAGATCTTCTGCTGCACGTTCATGCCGCAGCGAACGGCGGATGCCGCCGAATGGAACACGGCCATGATGCCGTCGCCCGTGTGCTT
>JANYBR010000484.1 GCA_025360685.1 Pseudomonadota bacterium | reverse complement strand
GTCCACTTTTCGCTTTGGCGATTTGCGCAACCTCTGCGGCCAGCGCGCCTCCTGCAGAGTCACCGCCAACCGCAATGCGATTGGCGTCGACTCCGATGTTCGTGGCGTTGTCTCCAACCCATGTCAGCGCGGCGAAAGCATCGTCGATCGCGGCGGGGTACTTGTGTTCGGGCGCGAGGCGATAGTCGACCGAGATCACGCGAAAGCCGCCCTCGTTCGCCATCATACGGCACAGGCCGTCATGCGTTTCGATGTTACCGATGACAAAACCGCCGCCGTGATAATAGATCAACGCCGGCATCGGATCGCGGCCTGCCGCGACCGGTGTGTAGACGCGGATCGGGATTGGGCCGCCGGGTCCCGGAACGGTCAAGTTTTCGGTCTTGCCGACCGGCACATCCTTGGGCCCGACAAGCTGCATCAGGCCGACGAAGACCTCTCTGGCGACCGCCGCACCGGCTTCGGACATTTTGGGTCCGGGCGCAGCGGCCATCTGATCGAGGAAGCCTTTTACCAATGGATCGAGCGGCATGGATGGTCTCGCGAAGTTGAGCGCGAGTTTGGCCAGAACGCCCAAGCGAGTGCAAGTTCAGTGAATGGTGACCTGTATGGCAGGGTCCAGCCGCCGTTCGACGATGTCGTCCAGGAAGACGCAGACCGTGAGCCAAAAGCGCGCCCTATCCAATGCGCCCTCGGCCTCGAACGAGACGACCGCGCGGCGCGCATAGTCCATCGCCAACGTGCCATGTTCCTCGGCGAGGTCGGCGGCAATGCGATAGAGATCGTCGGCGCTCAACTGCATGAACGTGTCCCCTGGACACGTCAGTCGAGCACAACGAGGTAATCGCCCGGTTAACGGCGATCAAGCTACAATTTTACGCAATCGAGACCGGATCGCCGACGCGAATGTCGCCTCCGGCGACCACCTTGCAGCAAACCCCGCCGCGCCACTCGGGCGTGAGCGCAGCCTTCAGTCCGGCATGGGCTCGTTCCATGAGTTGGCAGGGGTCGGTCTCGAGCATGACCTCAAGAACGACGTTGCCGATCCGGATTTGACCGCCCGCGCTCTGCGGTGCAGGGACGCCCTCCACGAGCAGGTTTGCTCGCCGGGTTGTCCAGGGCAGTGGGACTCCAAGATCGCGACAGGCATCGTTCCAGCTCTCGCGAAACAGCACAGTGATCTGCCGGTCGCGCTTGCGGCCGCGGATGTCCCCTTCGATACCGGCATCGACGCTGACTTTTGCGCGCTGCATCTCCAGCGGCTGCGCTCGCGGTTCCCGCACTTGTGCGATTCCGATCAGTTTTCCCGTCATGGAATTTCGATCACCTCGGGTTCCGGCACCGCGGCAAACAATTTGTCGACCAGTGCCTTGCGACGATCCATCGTCGCTCGCTGGTTAACATAGCCTTTGTCGGTAATCTCGTGACCATCGACCGAAGGCGGCTCGGCCATGAGGATAACGCGCTTGACGCGCGTGGATGTGCCGCCCTGCGCCTTGTTGTAGAGCGCAAATTTCTGCCTCACGAACTCGCGTATCTGTGGCTGCGCGACGATTTCGTTTGGGTCGTGCGTGCCACAGAGTTGCGCCGCGGCGGCTATGGACGGCCAGGCGAGAAGTCCAATGAATGGCTTGTCCTGACCGCAGACAACGCAATCAAAGACCAAGGGCGACGCGGCCGCGACGGCGTGCGCACGCAGCGTACCGGCTGATACCCAGGTACCGCTGTCGAGCTTGAAGTCCTCCGTCACGCGGCCGTCAAAGACGAGGCCCTGCGCGGGATCATTTTCGTCCATGAATTTTGCTGCGTCTCCCAGAGAGTAGAATCCCTCGTCGTCGAACGCGGCCTTCGTAAGGTCCGGGCGCTTGTGGTATCCGGGGGTAACCGTCGGCCCCTTCACGCGGACTTCCAGTTTGGTCCCGTTCGGCACCAGTTTCAGAGTGATGCCAGGCAGCGGCAACCCGATAAGTCCGACACGCTCGGTCAGCCAATGCACCACTGTCACGCCCTGTGTTTCGGTTGCGCCGTACATAGTTGTCATCGGTATACGCGCGCCAACCGCTGCGATGGCGAGTGACTGGAAACGTTCATAGATATCCTGACTCAGTGTCGCGCCGCCATAACCGGCCATGCGCAACTTGGCGAAGAAATGGTCGCGCAGGCTTTGGTCGCGCTCCATCGCGTCGCACAACCATCCGAAAGCGATCGGCGCGGTGCCGATGCCCAGAGGCGTGATATCCCGCAGATTACGGATCGTCTCGTCGAACATCCCGGGAAGAGGCTTGCCGGCGTCGAGATAAATCGTACCGCCGCCATTCATCGCTCCGTTGAAGCCGATGTTGCCGGCAGAGATGTGGTTCCACGGCATCCATTCCAGGCTTTGCGGCACTTCGTTTGGGTCCGGCGCCTCGGTGCGTAATGCCTCCTGGGCTGCGATCACCGCGCACATCATGCCATGCGTTTGCACCACGCCCTTTGGCATGCCGGTCGAACCGGAGGTGAACAGATATTTGGCCGTCGTACCGTGATGAATCCTATCGAGCGATACCGAAACGTCCGGGCCGGGATTGGTGCGGATCAAATCGCTGTAGGCCGTCGTCTTGCGATCGGGGATGGTTGTTGCGGTGACAACTTCGACGCCATCCAGCGGGAGTGCGGCCAGCGCGCGCGCATACATCGGCCCTTGCTCCGCAAAGATCATCTTCGGTGTAGTGACGCCAAAAATGTGTTTGAGCTTGGAGTGATCGCCAGACATCAACGAATAGGCGACCGACACGGGCGCTACGGGTACACCGGCAAGCATCGCGCCCAGCATCATCGTGGCGTGCAGGATCGAATTGCCCGACAAGATCATCACCGGCGTGTCCGCATTGAAGCCGCGCGACAGCAAAGCCTGTGCGATCGCGTTTGCACGGGCATGGGCTTCGCCGTAGGTGATGAACCGCCAGTCGCCCGTCTTGCCGCCCTCGAGCGGCGCGCGCTCACCGATAAAATTGCGTTCCGGATGCTTCCTGGCACGCTCTTCGAACAGATGTGCGATGGAGCGGTGCATCGCTCCCAGCTTGTGGTTCGAGTCGATGTACACGGTGCCGTCGGGCATTTTGCGCACAGCGATCGAGGGCGCCTTCTGCGGGAGTGGCCTGAACGGCGGAAGATTGGTGTTTTTCACCTGTACATTCATTGACTTACTCCCCTCGAACCAGAACTACACTTCATGGTCGTAATTCTTTATATTTCCCCGCAAGTTCCGGTATAATCGATGTCTCAACGAGGTTCATCCGCATGCGCGGCAAAAGCGTGTTGCTTATCATCGGCGGCGGCATCGCGGCCTACAAGTCCCTTGAGCTTGTCAGGCGGCTGAAGGATCGAGGTGTCTCGGTCCGAGCGATCATGACCAAGGCCGCAGCGGAGTTCGTCACTCCGCTTTCCGTTGCGTCACTGAGCGGCGAACGCGTTTTCCAGGATCTGTTCAGCCTGACGGACGAAGCCGAAATGGGCCACATCCAACTTTCGCGTTCCGCGGATCTGGTCGTGGTGGCGCCTGCGACGGCCGACCTGATGGCGAAGCTGGCAGGCGGGCACGCAAACGACTTGGCCTCCACAGCGCTTCTTGCCACAGACAAGGCCGTGCTGATGGCGCCAGCGATGAATGTGCGGATGTGGAACCATCCGGCCACGCAACGAAACTTGAAGACGCTGAAATCCGACGGCGTGTTATTCGTCGGACCGAATGAAGGCGACATGGCCTGCGGTGAATTTGGCCCGGGCCGCATGGCGGAACCGAACGAAATCGCGTCGGCCATCGAAAACTATTTCCGCTCCGATCGCGGCGCGCTCGATGGCGTAAGAGCACTTGTCACCGCGGGCCCAACGCAGGAACCGCTCGATCCCGTTCGCTTCATCGCCAACCGCTCTTCGGGCAAGCAGGGCTACGCCATCGCTGACGCCCTGGCGCGCGCGGGCGCCGACACGACGTTAGTTTCCGGTCCGGTCGAGATCGCGCCGCCAACTGGTGTGTGGCTGCTGAAAGTCACCACGGCCCGCGAAATGCTCGCGGCATGTGAATCGGCATTGCCGGCCGACGTCGCCGTCTGCACTGCGGCTGTCGCGGACTGGCGGCCGGAGATTACCGCGAACAACAAGATCAAGAAGGAAAAGGGCGCCGCGACGCCCTCAATCAGGCTTATTGAAAATCCTGACATCCTCGCCACCCTCGCCAAACACAGACAGAGGCCACAACTGCTGATCGGATTTGCCGCGGAGACCGAAGACGTGGTCGCACATGCGGCGGCCAAGCGCCTGCGTAAGGGTTGCGACTGGATCGTGGCCAACGATGTCAGTCCACACACGGGTATCATGGGCGGCGAAAGAAACACTGTGCATTTGATCACGGCCAACGGCGCAGAAAATTGGCCAGAGCTGGCAAAGTCGGAAGTCGGCTCGCGCCTCGCCGCGCGCATCGCCGAGACGCTGAAGGGCAAAGCGGCATGAAGGTTTCTCTCTTGCGCCTGCCCAATGGGGTCGGACTTCCCCTGCCCGCATATGCGACCGAAGGATCAGCCGGCATGGATTTGGTCGCCGCCATCGACAAGGACATCGAATTGTTGCCTGGCAAGCGCGCTGTAGTGCCGACCGGTTTGTCCATCGAATTGCCGACTGGCCTCGAGGCACAGGTGCGCCCGCGATCCGGCCTCGCCGCCAAGTACGGGGTCACGGTGCTCAACACGCCGGGCACCGTAGATTCCGACTATCGCGGCGAAGTGAAGATCATCCTGATCAATCTGGGCGACGAACCTTTCCACGTCACGCGCGGCATGCGCATCGCGCAGATGATCATCGCACGGCATGAGCGTGCCGAATTGGTCGAGCGCACCTCACTTTCCGAAACCGCCCGCGGTGCAGGCGGCCACGGCTCCACCGGTCTTCACTCTCTGAAACAAGCCTGATCCATGCTGAAACTCTCACGCAAAACCCTGCTCGCTCTCGAAGCCGTCATCGATATCGCCTTCAATGCGCGCCCCGAGCCGGTGCAGGCCAAGGAAATAACAGCGCGGCAAGGCGTGCCACAGCGCTATCTGGAACAGGTTATGCAGCAACTGGTGCGCGCCGGCGTGTTGAAGGGCGTGCGTGGACCGCGCGGCGGCTACCGCCTTGCCAAGGAACGAAGGCGCATCTCCGTCGGCGATGTCGTGCGCGTCGCGGAAAGTCTGGAAGACGAGGAGAGCGAGGCCATTGATCCGCGCTCGGATCTCGGCATCCGCATCGTCTCGCCTCTGATACAGTCATTGCAGGACGAAGTGATGTCGCGCCTCGACGCGATTTCGATTGAGGATCTTTGCCAACGCGCGCGCAGCGTCGGCGTGGACTGTGGCGGTGGCAACACGGCCGACTTCACAATTTGAAGATGGGGCCGGGCCGAGCCCGGCGAGACTATAGCGAGGAAGACATGGAACCGGGAAAGCCAGGACGTGGACGCATCTACAACTCCATCACCGAAACGATTGGCGACACGCCGCTCGTCCGCATGACGCGCCTGCCGAAGGAAGCCGGCGTCAAGGCCGACATCCTCCTCAAGCTGGAATTCTTCAATCCGATTTCCAGCGTCAAGGACCGCATCGGCGTGGCCATGGTCGATGCTCTCGAAAAGCAGGGCATCATCACGCCCGGCAAGTCGACACTCGTCGAGCCGACGAGCGGCAACACCGGCATCGCGCTCGCGTTCGTGGCGGCCGCCAAAGGTTACAAACTCATCCTCGTGATGCCCGAGTCCATGTCGATCGAGCGGCGCAAGATGCTGCTGATCATGGGCGCGGAGGTCGTGTTGACCGAAGCGGCGAAGGGCATGAAAGGCGCGATCGCCAAGGCGCAGGAGATCGTGGCGGCAACACCCGGCGCGATCATTCCGCAGCAGTTCGAAAATCCTGCCAATCCGGACATCCATCGCCGCACCACGGCGGAGGAAATCTGGAACGATACCAAGGGCGGCGTGGATGTCGTTATCTCGGGCGTCGGAACGGGCGGCACGATCACCGGCGTCGGCCAGGTGCTCAAGGCCAAGAAACCGAGTGTGAAGATGATCGCACTCGAGCCGGAAGATTCGCCGATCCTGTCGGGCGGCCAACCAGGCCCGCACAAGATCCAAGGCATCGGAGCCGGCTTCGTTCCAGCCATCCTGGATCGAAAAGTCATCGACGAAGTGATCACCATCTCCAACGAGACCGCATTTGAAACGGCGCGCAAGCTGGCGCGGCAGGAAGGCATTCCCGCCGGCATTTCGTCGGGCGCAGCGGTTGCAGCGGCGCTCGAGGTGGGTGCGCGGCCGGAGATGGCGGGAAAGATGATCGTCGTGATCATCCCGTCCTTCGCCGAACGCTACCTGTCGACGGCGCTGTTCGAAGGGTTGTAACAGCGCATCATGGAGAACGACGCATTTCTCAAGCGGGATGGCGAGAGCTATATTCCCGGCCCGGCCTCGCGCGGGCCGTGGAGTCCCGATTCCCTGCATGGCCGCGTGATCATCGCTCTGCTCGGCTTCGAACTCGAACGATTGCATGGCGGCGGCGAATGGATGCCCGTTCGGCTGACGGTGGACATGTATCGCTTGCCGGACTTCTCGCCGATCACGGCGGTGACGCGCGTGGTGCGCGGTGGCAAACGCATCAAGGTGGTCGACTGTGAGCTGATGAGCGGCGGCGTCAGCTTGGCGCGCGGCACCTGTCAATTTCTGCTGCGCTCCGAGAATGCGCCCGGCACGACATGGAGTCCGCCGGACTGGGACGTGCCCAAGCCCGAAGCATTGCCTGCGCCGGGTCCCGGGCAATTCGGCGCGCGCATGTGGAAGATGCGCAATATCACCGGCCCGTTCGACGGCGCGCCGAAACAGCGCCGCGCCTGGATGAGCGAAATCCGCGAACTGGTCGACGGCTATCCGCTCACGCCCTTCGTTCGGATTGCGTCTGCCGCCGACTTCGCCAGCCCGCTGGCCAACCGCAGCGATGCGGGACTTGGCTACATCAATACCGACGTGACGATCTACCTCCATCGCTTGCCGCGGGGCGAATGGATCGGCTTCGAGACGACAAACCATCGCGCCAGCGACGGCGTGGCGATCGGCGAATGCTTTCTCTACGACGTGGACGGTGCGATCGGCACGGCGAGCGTCGCGGCGTTGCGGCAATCGCGCGGATGACGAAGCTCATCAGGCAAATGTCTTCTTCATGAAAAACTCGCTGTGTCCGGGCGGGTAATCGGCGATCTCGCCGAAAATGCTGTATCCGAGCTTCTCGTAGAGCGGACGCGCCTGAAAGCTGAACGTTTCGAGGTGCGCACCACGGCAGCCGCGACGGACGGCATAGTCCTCCGCCGCCGCGAGCATGGCGCGGGCATGGCCGCGACCGCGTGCCGGTTCGGCGACCCACACGATCCTGACGTGCAGCCACGCGCCCCAGATCTCTGCGAGCAGTCCGCCCAGGACTTCATCGTCCGCGCCGCGCAGATAGTATTGGACCGGGTAGTAGGCCGCTTGACCGGTGGCGGCGATGTTGTGATTGACGACGCCATCGATGACAAACTTCCTCGGAGCGTCATTGTGCGGCTCGAACGAGACCCTCAATTCGCCCGGGGAAATCATGCCGGGCCCATTGTCTCGTCGAACAGATCGCGCATCGCCGCCCAGGAGCGCCGGTCGGTGTCGGCGTGATACTCGAAGTTGGGCATGTTGAACCGCGCCACGGTCTTGTCGGTAAAGCTGTGGCCAGCCCGCGCGTAGGTGATGAGCTGACAGTCGGCGCCCGCGTCGCCCATCAGCTTGAGAAAACGTTCGCGCGCTTCAGGCGGGATCAGCGGATCGCGTTGCCCGGCACAGACCAGAAGCTTGGTGACGACGGGCCGGTCGTCCTTTTCCGGAAATCCCTGCATGCCGGGGTGGAACGCGACGAGACATTTGAGTTTGGAGGCCCAGCGCGACATCTCGATCACGGTGCCGCCGCCAAAGCAGAAGCCGATGGCGGCAAGCCGTGACGCGTCGACACCCGGCTGTGCCGTGAGTTGGTCGATTCCAGCCGAAACGCGTTCGCGCCAGAGTACCGGATTGGACGTGAGCTCGTGCATAAGGGGGCCGGCCTCCTCCATCTTGGTGGCGACGGCGCCGTACATGTCGATCGCGAACGCCACATAGCCGAGATCGGCAAGCATGCGCGCACGTTCCTTCTCGTGGCCGGTCAGCCCGCCGCCCTGATGGCAGATGAGAATTCCCGGCGCCTTCTTTTCCTTCGAGCCGTCCGCGAGATAGCCGGTCAGGGTCTTGGCGCCACAGGTGTAGGTGATGTCCCTCGTGATCATCGTTTACGGCCTCTCTTGATTGGTCGCGGCGCTGCATTGCGCAGAGCTGACGTAAGCGGTGTGAAGTTAAAAGACCACTGCGCCGCTTCGGCAAGATAATTGTTCGGCAAAAATCACGAAAAAATTGACTGCTCCTGCTCAAGTGAGATCTGTGAAGGGGTTGTAGGCCACCTCCCACAGATAGCCATCGGGATCGGCGAAGTAGCCGGAATAGCCGCCCCAGAAAACGTCCTGCGGGGTCTTCACGGGCCGTGCGCCGGCCGCAACCGCTTGCGCGAACACTGTGTCAGCATCCGATTTCGATTTCACATTGTGCGCAAGCGTGATCCCGGCAAAGCCCTTGCCGTCGTCGGGCACCGTTGCGTCATCGGCGAGAAGGTGACGCGGATAGAGCGAAAGCCAACTGCCCTCCATCGCGAACAGCACATGCTCCTCGCCTTCCCTGTGGTTATGCGGCGTAAAACCAAGTCCATCGCGATAGAAGGCGAGCGACTTGGCGAAGTTGCGGACGCCGAGCGTAACGATACCGATCTTGGGTTTCATGGCGGCTTTCCTTGAGTTAAACAGAATATGTTCACTTTTTGTTCTCGCTCTGTCAAGTCATGCTCGGCGGCAACGAGTTTCATTCTGCACGGTCAGCCCGTTGACCGTTTGAGTTCCTTTGCCAGCACATCCGGCCGATCCGTGCAGATACCGTCGAGACCGCGCGCGATCAGTGTTCTCATGTCGGACGGTTCGTTGACGGTCCAGGCACCGACCTTGAGGCCAAGCGATTTGGCCTCGGCGACGGCTTGCTCGGTTGCGTCCGGAAAGTAAGAAAACCAGCCATCGCCACCGGCCGCCTTGATCGCTCTTTGAATCGAGCCGCCATAGTTCACGGGGTCGAACCCGGCGGCCCAGGGCGAGGTTCCGGTCTGGGCCCAATGACGCAACATCTGCTTGGTCGGCGTATCGCTCTGCGCCGGCGGATCGCGCAGGAAATCGAGTTCCATCGTCGTGAACCAGCATTCGACTCCCGGCGCGATCTTCTTGGCGTGCAACAAGCCCGCCCAATCGAAGCCGACAAAGATCGTGCGGTCCAGATAGTTCGCCTTGCGCAGCACCGCGACCGTGGCTTCCGTGAGCAAGACGGGATCGGAAGAGGCACTGCGGTCGAAAAAAGACGTCTTGAACTCGACCTGCAGCCGGAACGGTTTTTTCGACTGGCTTGTGACTTCCAACACTTGCGCGAGCGTCGGAATTTTCTCGCCATCGATCGGCATGGAGTGTGGGCGAGCGCGGGCATAGTCGCTGGCGGGATTGTGGCGCCCGACGTCATAGACGCGCAACTCGGCGAGCGTGAGATCCTTGATGAGCGGAGTCGGCTTTTCGATCCATTTGCCGCCCAGCCTGCAGATGTCCGGTTTGAGCTTGTAGTCGTGAAAGACGACGACTTCGCCATCCTTCGAGAGTTGAACGTCCAGCTCGGCGCCGTCGCAGCCGCGCGCGACCGCATCGCGAAATGCGGCCAGTGTATTTTCCGGATAGAGCCCGGCGCCGCCGCGATGGGCGAAATTCAGTGTCGGCATGATGATGTGACTCTCGTTGTTGATCCTACGTGCTCGCATCCTTCGACAAGCTCAGGATGAGGGCAGCCCTTGTTTCCTCATCCCGAGCCTGTCGAGGGACGGCGGCCACAGTCGTGGATTGAGCGGGCCGGCGGCAAGCTCGCCGGGTGGAATATCGGCCAACCAGAACTTCTGGTCCATACGGCGCATTTTGGAGTCGATCGGACCAACCCGCGTGCCGTCGGCGTAGTAGATGATCGTCATGACGGAGCGCAGCAGCGCGGTCGGATTGGCCGGCGCGCGATGCAAGGTCCAGCCCTTGTGGAAGGTGGCGTCGCCAGCCTTCATCGCACCGTGGGTTTCCGTCGGCAGCTTTTCGCGCTCCACCAGTTCGGCGAACTTCGCCTCGGAATCGTCACCGATGAACCACTGGCCGATCTCGCCGCGCTTGTGCGTGCCGCTGCCGAACGTCATCGAACCGACTTCCGCGGGCACATCGACCAGCGGCATCCACATGGTGATCGTCTTGTCGGTGTCGAGTGGCCAGAAGTTCTGGTCCTGATGCCACGGCGTGTGCCCGCCGCCAGGTTCCTTGCACAGCGCCTGGTCGTGGTAGAGCCGCACGGCAGGCACACCGAGCAGATCCGCAGCGGCCTTGGCAAAGCGCGGCGCGAAGACGAATTGCTTCACCGTGTCGTCATACTGCCAGATGTTGGTGACCTGAAGGAATGCCTTGCCATAGGTGCCGCGTTCTTCGAGCGGCGCCTGATTGTCCGCATGCCGCCGAACGGCGCTCTCGATCGCCGGACGAAAGGCCTCAACCTCCTCGCCGCTCGCCAGTCCGTGCACGACCGCATGGCCTTTGTCCCGCACGGATGCGATCGCTGCGGCGGGCATCGCATGCGGATCGTCGAGCTTGAACGCGACGGACATGGCGCGCGGCGTCAGTCCGGCTTCCGGTTCTTGCCGATGAACCCGAACATGTGACCAGCCACGTTGCGGATCTGGATTTCCTCGGAGCCCTCCGTAATGCGATAGCGACGGTGGTGGCGATAGATGTGTTCGAACTGCTTGTGGCGCGAGTAACCCCAGCCGCCATGCACCTGCATCGCCCAGTCGGCGGCGTCGCACACCAGCCGGTTGCCGCGATAGTTGCACATCGAGACCTTGTCGGAGAGATAGAGCTGGATCTCCGGGCCGGTCATGCGGTCCATCTCCCACGCCGTGCGATAGATCAGCCAGCGGGTCATCTCCGCATCGGTCTGCAGTTCCACCAGCGGCCACTGGATTGCCTGGTTGCGCGACAGCGGCTTGCCGAACGGTTTGCGCGCGTTGGCGTAGTCGATGCTTTCGTTGATGCAATACTGCGCCGCGCCGACGCCGGAGGCCGCCTGGCGGATGCGGTTCTCGTGCACGAAGTGACGGGCGAGCACCAGACCGTTGTCGACGGGCCCGAACACCGCGCCGTCCGGCACCCATACATCCTTGAACGAGACGCGGGCATGGTCGGTCGGCATGTTGAAGGTCCACATATATTCTTCGATTTTCACGCCGGGATCGTTCATCGGCACGATCAGGCAGGTGAGCCCGCGCGCCTCGCCGTCCTTGCCCGACGTGCGGCAGAACACCATGTCGTGCGTGGCGACGTGAACGCCTGTGTTCCACATCTTCTCGCCGTTGATGCGCCAGCCTTTGCCGTCCTTGACCGCGCGCGTTTCCATCCAGGTCGCGTCCGAGCCGTGCTTGGGTTCGGTAAGACCGAAGGCGATGCGCATCGCGCCGTTCAGCATCCCGGGAAGGATGGTCTTCTTCTGTTCGTCCGTGCCGAAGTCGCGCATCATCAGAACTTGCGGGAAGTTTCCGACGACCGATGATTCGTTTTGTAGATCATTGTGCAGGCCAAGCCCCTTGGCGGCGAGATGCTCGCGGATGATCGCCATGGCCAGGTTACCGATGTTCTTGCCGCCGAATTCTTCCGGTAGAGCGAGTCTCAGGAAGCCCGCCTTGTCCGCCCGGACGCGCATCTCGCGCAACAGAGCCTCCCACTCCTTGCGCGGCAGGCCGCCATGCTCGAAATCGGTGCGCGCCCATTCGCGGCGATGGTCGAAGAAGCGCTCATTGTCGTCCTGCTTTTGCAACGGGACGATTTCCTTCTCGATGAACGCATCAATTTTGACGAGCAGGTCCTTGATATGTTGCGGGATTGTGAAGTCCATGGTGGTTGCTCCGGGATGTCTTTGCCGAAGCTTAGCGCTCTACCCGGCGGAAGGTGCAAGCGTTGACGTGTTTGCGCTGCAACAGGTTCGGCAATTGTCTGAGGCTGTGTTGACTTCATTTGCGAGCGGGCGTACCCAAACCGCGCATTTTCGGGCATGGGGCCCGCGAAGCAACCGAGCGAGACTGATGCACAGTTCGATCTGCAAAGTACGCACCGCCGCGCCTTTCGCCCTTCCGGGCGGGAAGACCGCTGCATTCGCTCGTGAGGAGAACGCGCTCTAGGATTGCCCTACGCGCAGAGTGTTCAACCCTCCGAGCCCGGCTCCGGAGGGTTTTTTGTTGTTGCTGACCTTTCCGTGCCGGGTTCGGGCCTAAAAGTAAGTCCGTACCATGACCGATATTGCTGAATTCGATGCTGCCGACGCCGGAGTGCTCATTCAGGGGCACGGCGTGGACGCGTGGATCGCCGAAGCTGGTGAGCTGATGAAGCTGGCCGGCCCACTGATCGTCACGCAACTCGCCCAGATGGCGATCATGACCACCGACGTGCTGATGCTGGGCCACATCGGCAAGACCGCGCTTGCCGGCGCGGCGCTGGGCAACACCATGTTCTTCTTTGGCTGGCTGATCGGAACCGGACCGGGCACCGCCGTGTCACCGATGGTCGCCCACATCCTGGGCGCCTCGCCGAACAATCGTGCCGGTGTTCGTGCGGTGGCGCGCATGGGGCTTTGGTCGGTGCTCCTGATGTCGCTGCCCTTGGTCGCGCTGATGTTTTTTACGCGTCCGATACTCATCGCGCTCGGCCAGTCGCCCGAATTGGCCGACGCTGCATCGCGATTCATCGTGCCTCTGAGCTTCGGCCTGCCCTTCACGTTGGGTTTTCAGGTGCTGCGCAATT
>JANYBR010000436.1 GCA_025360685.1 Pseudomonadota bacterium | reverse complement strand
TTCGACGATCTGGTGCAGGCGGCGTCGGGCGGCGCCGACATGCTGCTCGACAATAATGGCGAGAGCACGATGCGGATGTTTCCCAGCTATATCGCCGACAAGGTGTCGGGCCTGCATGCGCTCTATGGCACGCTCGCCGCGCTCTTCCATCGCGAGCGCACCGGCCAGGGCCAGTTCGTCGAAGTGCCGATGCTGGAGAGCTACACGCACTTTCTCATGATCGAACATCTCTATGGCGCCTCGTTTGAACCGAGCGTCGGCCATGTCGGCTCGACACCGGCGCTGGCGCCGGACCGCGCCTGTTTCAGGACCAAGGATGGCTGGATCGCGACCATGCCCTCGGGCAAGGAGGGCGCCAGCAATTTCATGAAGCTCGGCGGAGTCGAGGACTTCTACAACGGCGAGGAATTCGTTTCCGCCAAGACCAGCAAGGAGAAAGTCCGACTCTACAACGTGGCAATGCGCAAGGCGGCGGCGACGCATACGACCGAAGAGTGGATGCAGCTCGGAGAGCAGCACCGTATCCCGATCATGCGCGCCAACACGATGGACAATGTGCTGGACGATCCGCACCTGAAGGCCGTCGGCTTCTTCGAAGTGCTGCCGCACGAGACCGAAGGCCATTGGCGCTCGATGAAACCGCCTATCAAATTCTCCAAGACCCCGGCGAGCGTGCGAACCCATCCACAAAAGCCCGGCACCAGCAACGCGGCGATATTGGGCGGATTGAAGCAGAAAGCCTGATCGTGTACATTGTGTACAATTCTACGGGGACAAGATGGCACGACAAACGACAAAATCCGCGACGGTTACGGCTCGCATCGCACCGAAGCTGGAAAAAAAACTGGAGTCCTATGCCAGAATCTACGGGCAGACAAAGTCCAAAGCGGTCGAAGGCATTCTTGAACAATATCTCGACTACAATAATTGGGTCATACAGGAAGTGCGGAAGGGAATTGAGTCCGCCGACCGCGGAGAATTAGTCCCGCACGAGGAAGTGTTTCGCAAAATTCGAGAGAAATCCGCGGCGCTGCGTAAGGCTTTGCGAACAAGGGCCGCGTGAGAATTCGTTGGACTGCCAACGCGGAATACGACGTAGATACGATCTGGTTGCATATCGCCAAGAACAAGCTCGACGCCGCAGATCGAATGATTGAGCGGTTTCGCCGTGCGGCGCGCGCGCTTGGTGAGCATCCGCTGATGGGCAAGGTCCGTCGCGAACCGGGAGCGCGAACATTTGTCGTTTCCGGCACGCCCTACATCATCTTCTATCGCGTGCAGCATGGCGAAGTCGTTGTCCTTCGCGTCCTTCATGGCGCCAGAAAATGGCCTCCAAACGACGCTTGAAGAGGACGCGTCCCGCCGCCAATATCGCCGGCAACTAAGCTGGGAAGCGCCATGTCCGATTTAGTGATCTCCGTCTCCAAAGACTGGCGCGAGCGCGCGTTCATCGACCGTGCCAAATACGAAGCGATGTATGCGCAATCTCTGAACGATCCCGACGGCTTCTGGCGCGAACAGGCGGGGCGCATCGACTGGATCAAGCCGTTCACAAAGGTCAAGAACGTTTCGTGGAACCCGGACAATCTCTTCATCAAATGGTTCGAGGACGGCACGCTCAACGTCTCGGCGAATTGCATCGACCGCCACCTGTCCAAGCGCGCCAAACAGACTGCGATCATCTGGGAGGGCGACGATCCAAAAGACAGTCGCCACATCACCTATGAAGAGCTGCACCGCGAGGTCTGCCGCTTCGCCAATGTGCTCAAGGCGCACAACGTCAAGAAGGGCGACCGGGTCACGATCTATCTGCCAATGATCCCGGAAGCAGCCTATGCAATGCTCGCCTGTGCGCGCATCGGCGCGGTGCATTCGGTCGTTTTCGCGGGCTTCTCGCCCGACAGCCTCGCCGGCCGAATCCTGGATTGCGAGAGCACGATCGTGCTCACCGCCGACGAAGGCATGCGCGGCGGCAAACCGATCCCGCTCAAGGTGAACACCGATCTGGCGCTGACCAAGTGCCCGGACGTGAAGACCGTGATCGTGGTCAGGCGGACCGGCGCGCCCGAGCTCAAGCACAAGGGCAAGGATTTCTACTATCACGAGGAAGCGGCGAAGGTTTCCGACGTTTGTCCGCCGGTCGAGATGAACGCGGAAGATCCGCTGTTCATTCTTTACACCTCCGGCTCGACCGGAAAGCCGAAAGGCGTGCTGCACACCACCGGCGGCTATGCGCTGTACGCCGCCTTCACGCATGAATATGTGTTCGACTATCACGACGGCGACATCTTCTGGTGCACGGCGGATGTCGGCTGGGTGACAGGGCACAGCTACATCGTCTATGGGCCGCTCGCGAACGGCGCGACCACGTTGATGTTCGAAGGCGTGCCGAACTATCCGACCAGCTCGCGCTTTTGGGAAGTCATCGACAAGCACAAGGTCAACACGTTCTATACTGCGCCGACGGCGCTACGCGCGCTGATGCGCG
>JANYBR010000389.1 GCA_025360685.1 Pseudomonadota bacterium | reverse complement strand
GGCCGATGTATGTTCAGCCATGCCCCGACTTCGTCCACTCCAGGAATGCCCGCTAGCCCGGGCCAACCCGGGTGCTCTGCATAGCTTTCGAGTTGCGCACGCCAGCGGCCAACCTGACGCTCGAGATAGCCGTCCAGCTTGCCGAGATTGGCCAAGCCACACGCGGTATAGTCGATCTTCGCCAAAGCAGCGATTGCGTCGACCATTTCAAAACCCATGGCACGCCTTATCGCTGGATCGTTGGCATGCAATTGCGGCATTTCTTCGCGCGGGGTGAAGCCCTCGACGGGCTCCATCAAATAAAACGCTGCTCCGATCACCGATTCATCGCCGCAGGCCGCGATCATGCCGGGGTGGCGCACGTCCGTCCCGCCAAGCGCCGCCAACACGCGCGCTTCGCGCCGCATGGTTTCATTCGAATTGGCACGCAGATGCTTCGGCGGACGGCGGAGCACAAAACTCCGGCCACCACGCTCGAATTTCAGCAGGATGTTTTGCGTTCCGCCGCCAAGTAGACGCGGATTTTCAATGGGCCCGCCGGGAAAGCCCTGCGCATCCATCCAGGTGCACAATGCGGCGAGCGGAACGAGGACTTGCCAGTCTTGGTCACCGCGCGGAACGACAGTAGGAGGCAATGCAGCCATGCCGCATGCTTGCACAGTCCCAACCACGGTCAACATGCCCCAGCGGAACGAAGCGGCCGCGACGCAGATGGACGTTCGCTCGCCAATCGGCAAGAATTGGGCATGGACCTCAGTGCAGCGCGCAGTGCCTATCGCGAGGACGGCGTGGTCTACCTGCCAAAGACCTTCGATGTTCAGGCACTTTCCGCTGCGCTTGGCGCTTACGACTGGAGTTTGTCACATCCAGGTCCGCTCGCTACAAAATTTGCGCAATCGACCGACGCCACCTTTTACAACGATCTCTACAATCCAGGATGTACCGCGGCGTACAAATCGATGCTCGAAACCTCGCCGCTCCCCCAACTCTTGACCGAAATCTGGGGCACTCCGGACGTGTGGTTCATGTACGAGCAAGTGTTTTTGAAGGAGGGCGGCGAGAGCCGGCGCACACCATGGCATCAGGACTCTTCGTATCTGACGATTGCAGGCAATGATCTGGCGGTGGCATGGATAACGTTCGATCCCGTCAGCAAACCGGATTCCCTGGAGTTCGTGCGGGGCTCTCATCGCGGCCCTTTGTACAACGGTTCGCGCTTCGAGTTGGGCGACGACACGGCTCCGTTGCACCCCCAGTCGGACATGCAGCGACTACCGGACATTGAGGCGCAACGCGCCAAGTGGGACATCATTTCCTTCGCAGTCGATCCCGGTGATCTGGTGCTGTTCCACCCAGCTGCGCTTCACGGCGGGGCACCGACCCATCGCGGTACGCGTCGCCGTACGCTGACGCTGCGCTTCTTTGGGCATGACGCCTACTATGATCAGAGGCCAGGACCTGCTGGTCCACGTGTTTCAGGATTGCACAGTCGAATGAAACAGGGCGATCCGTTCCGCGATCCGTCGTTCCTGAAGCTTCTGCCTCGCGCTGATTAGCTCTTGCGGTGTAAGAGTTCTAAGGATTGTTCCGCGAGACGCTGAGTGCCGTTGACAGCAGGCCGGTCGCTTGGAGCCACACCGTTCAGTACGCGGCGATATACGCCCTGGGAGATCGACGCCAGGCGAAACACGCCAAACGACAAATAGAAATTCCAATTGTCAATCGTGGAACGGCCGGTGCGCCGGCAATAGGCCTCGACGTATTCGCGCTCGGTTGGAATGCCGCTGGCGGAAAAATCGACGCCCAACAAACTACCCCAACTTTGCGCCTCCGAATGCCACAAGAAACAATTGTAGGCGATATCGGCCAGCGGATGCCCAATCGTGCAGAGCTCCCAATCGAGCACCGCAATGAGCCGCGGCTCAGTCGGATGGAACATCGTATTCTCAAGCCGGTAATCCCCGTGCGCGATGGAAACAGATTGGTCTGTGGGAATTAAAGCTGGCAGCTCAACGATGAGCTGTTCCATCGCCGGAATGTTCTCGGTCTCGGCGCCACGATACTGTTTGATCCAGCGCGAGACCTGACGTTCGAAATAGCCGTTGGCGCGGCCAAAATCGGCGAGGCCTCGCGCGACATAGTCGATCTGGTGCAGCTTGGCCAGTGTGGCATTGAGCTCGTCGTAGATCGCCGACCGTTCATTGCGCGACAATCCCGGCAACGTTGCGTCCCGGAAGATGCGTCCGTCCAGGAAATCCATCACGTAGAATGCTGTACCGATGACCGAGTCATCCTGGCAAAGATGGCGCATGCGCGGCACGGGCACGTTCGAACCTTCGAGCGCCTTCATCACGCGGTACTCGCGATCGACTTGGTGGGCGCTGGCGAGCAATTGTCCTGGCGGCTTCTTGCGCAGGACATAGTCCAGTGGGCCGGCCGGTCCTTTTGTCGTCAGTTTGAACGTCGGGTTCGATGCACCACCCTTGATCTGCCGGACAACCATGTCGCGACCAAAATCTTCGATCTGTCCTTCGAGGTGGGTCTTTAGCTTGCTTTCATCGAAACGCTGGGCCGGCGCAACCTCGCCAACGAGATCACCGCTCATGGGATCGTGACTGCCGTCAATTGCGCGAACAGGGTTCCGTTTGCCATGCTGTCGCGTGTCTGCTCCGGCGCGAGCGTTGCGGCTTTGTCGAGCTCATAGATTTCGGGCGGCACGTACCAATGGAGCTTGCTTGAGTGATACGCCTCCCACACAACCTTAGCCACCTCGATCGGCGCGATGGCGCGGAACATGCCTTCCTTTGGTGCGTTCGCCGCAACTCCGGGCGGAAGGATCGGCGTATCGATCAAACCCGGAAGGACGTCGGCCGCGCGGACGCCGATAGTTTTGAATTCGACCGCGAGCGCTTCGGTCAGTCCTTTCACGGCATGCTTGGTCGCGGAATATACGGCGATCCCAGGCATGCCGTACGTCGCGGACGAAGACGAAGTTGTGAAGCACATCGAGTTCGGAGTGGCCTTGAGATATTTGATGCCTTCGTGAATTCCAATCAGCACGCTCACGAAATTTGTGTTCACCACGGCCATCACATCTTCGAACGACTGAGTTTCGAACAAGCCGCCCCGACCAATTCCGGCATTGTTGTACAAAATGTCCATCTTGCCATCGGTGGCCGACGCGAAGTCCGCCAGTGCGCCGCGATAGTCCTCGCGATTGGTGACATCAAGTTTGCTGACCAGACAATTTTCGGCACCAAGCTCAGTCTCCAGCGACTTCAGGCCATCGCCGTTCACGTCGTATGCCCCGACAAACCAGCCTTTTTGGTGAAAGAGGCGCGCAGTCTCGCGGCCCATGCCGGACGCAGCTCCGGTGATGAAGATGGATTTGCGGCCGTTGGCTTTGGACATGCACGCTCCGGGCGTTACGAATGGCGGCCAAGGTAAGCGCACGCCCGACAGCGTCAACCGGCGCCATGCTCCTGAACCAAAGCCCGCCCCGGGGCCTCCGGCAACCCGTTGTCCTGGTTTTGCTGGGCGCATGGTGCCGGAGGGCGTGATTGGCGGCGGGTGCGCTCTTCCAACGCCTAGCCAGTACGTCGTAGATAGGTGGTACGCGTCGAATTCAGGCCTGCCGAAGAGCCCAATATACCTTTGAATTGAACAAGATAGGTGTGCTTTGTTACTTCTGATCGATAACTATGACAGCTTCACCTACAACCTGTTCCACTATCTGGGACAATTGGGGGCGGAAGTTGTCGTCAAGCGCAACGACGAACTATCTGCCGCCGAAGCGTTGGCGCTAAAGCCCGAAGCGATTGTGTTATCGCCTGGCCCTTGCACCCCTAACGAGGCGGGCATCTGTCTCGATCTCATCAAATTGGCCGGCGGACGCTTTCCGATCCTTGGCGTGTGCCTCGGGCACCAATCGATCGGGCAGGTCTATGGCGGCCGGATTGTACGCGCACCGGTACCGATGCACGGCAAGCTGTCCAAGATCCATCACACCGGCAAAGGAGTGTTCCGAGGTTTGAACAACGACTTTGTCGCCACACGTTATCACTCGTTGACGATTGCACCAGAGAGCATGCCTTCCTCACTGGAGATTACTGCCACAAGTGACGATGGCGTGATCCAGGGAATCATGCACAAAACCTATCCGGTGCACGGCGTTCAATTTCATCCCGAGAGTATTGCGAGCGAGAACGGCCACGCGCTCCTGCAAAACTTTCTTCACATAGCACGAGCAGCTGTCCCGGCATGAGCAACGAAGATTTTTCCTTGCTTTTGAAACGGGTCGCGAGCGGTCAGACTCTGAATGCGGAACAGTCGTCGGGTGCGTTCGACGCGATCATGGCAGGCCAGGTGAGCGAAACGCGAATTGCCGCGCTTGTGACGGCAATGGCAGTGCGCAAGCCGACGGTCGATGAGATCGTCGGTGCGGTTCGAGCGATGCGCCGCTCCATGAAATCCATCGAAGCCAACCCCTATGCGATCGATTTGTGTGGCACCGGAGGGGATGGAATTGGCACTCTGAACATCTCCACTGCTTGCGCGTTTGTCGTGGCTGCTTGCGGTGTGCCGGTGGCCAAACACGGCAACCGCAACATGTCGTCCAAGAGCGGTACTGCCGATTGTCTCGAGGCGCTTGGCGTCAATATCGAACTCAGCCCCGAGGGTGCCGCGCGTTGTTTGCGCGAAGCAGGCCTGTGTTTTCTATTCGCGCAGCTCTATCACCCGGCCATCAAATATTCAGCGCCCGTGCGACGCGAACTGGGGTTTCGAACGATCTTCAATCTCATCGGACCGCTCTCGAATCCCGCGCGCGTCCGGCGACAGTTGATGGGCGTCTATGACAGGGAATGGACCGAGCCGCTGGCCGAGGTGCTCGGCAAGCTTGGTGCGGAATGTGCTTGGGTTGTGCATGGCGACGGGCTGGATGAGATCGCCATCTCGGGCCCAACCCGAGTTGCAATTCTGTCAGAAGGGAAGGTTTCGATACGAGAGATCGGTCCGGAGGACGCCGGTCTGAGTTGGTCTCCTCTGTCGGCAATCGCAGGCGGAACCGCGTTGGAGAATGCGGCTGCGGTGCGGCGACTTCTCGACGGTGAAACCGGAGCCTATCGCGACATCGTTCTGATCAATTCCGCGGCCGCGCTCATCGTCGCCGGACAGGCCACTGCGCTAAAGGAAGGTGCGGTTCTGGCGGCGGCCGCCATCGACAGCGGCGAGGCAAAGGCAAAACTAGAGACGTTGATCGCTGTCTCGAGGGCGGCGACATGACGATTTTGAACGATATTGCCGTCTACAAGCGTGATGAGATTGCAGCCGCGAAGGTTCGTCTGCCGCTTGCTGCGCTCGAAAAACTGGCGCTTGCTGCGGAAGCGCCGCGCCACTTTCGCGTCGCTCTGGAAAGGGCGCGCGCGGAGAAACGATACGGCCTGATCGCTGAAATCAAGAAAGCTAGCCCGTCGAAGGGGCTAATTCGCGCGGACTTTGATCCCTCGCAATTGGCTCGAGCCTACGAACGAGGCGGCGCCACTTGTCTTTCGGTTTTGACGGACTCGCCTTCATTTCAGGGCGCTCCGCAATATCTCGGACAGGCACGAGCGGCGACCAAACTGCCTGTATTGCGCAAGGACTTCATGCTGGAGCCGTATCAGGTGGCGGAAGCGAGGGCCTGGGGCGCGGACTGTATCCTCGTCATAATGGCGATGCTCGATGATCGAGCGGCACAAGCCCTGCTAGCTTCAGCACGCTTGTGGAACATGGATTGTCTTGTAGAAGTGCATGATGAGGCCGAACTCGATCGTGCCATTGCGCTTAGCGCTGACATGATCGGCATCAACAATCGTGACTTGAATACGTTCGCGACCGATCTGAGTGTGACGTTGCGGCTGGCCCCCCGGATTCCCAATGAAACGCTGGTGGTGGCCGAGAGCGGACTGAGCAAGCCGGAGCACCTTGAGCGGTTGTCAGATGAAGGTGTCACGACATTTCTGATTGGCGAGAGTTTGATGCGCGAGACAGACGTGGCGGCGGCGACAATCCGCCTGATTGGCGCTAGAAATCGACCATGAACAAGCTGAGTCATCTGGACGAGCAAGGTGCGGCACGTATGGTGGACGTGTCGAGGAAGGACAATACCGAGCGCGAAGCCGAAGCAGAAGCGGTTATCCGATTGTCGGCCGAGGCATTCAATGCGGTGACCACCGGTACAGCAAAAAAGGGCGACGTCCTCGCCATCGCTCGCATCGCTGGCATCATGGCCGCGAAGAAAACCAGCGAACTGATCCCTTTGTGCCATCCGATCGCTCTTACAAGAGCAACAGTGGAGTTCGAGCCGGACGCGGCGCGCAATTCGATCAAGGTATTTGCAAGCGCAAAAACGACGGGCCAAACGGGCGTCGAGATGGAAGCACTGACCGCGGCGAGCATCGCCGCGCTGACAATCTATGACATGACCAAGTCGGTCGACAAGGGTGCGGTTATAGAGAGCGTACGACTACTCTCGAAGTCCGGCGGCAAGAGCGGGGATTACGCTGTGACGGCCCCGAAGGCTGTGAAACCGGCTTATCGTTCGGCTGGCGAAAAAAACCGCGCCCGCCCGTCGGCTTTGATGGGCGAAGTAGCGACGCCGCAACCGCGCGCCGAGCCGAACGCGGCCCGCGAGGCATTCCGCTCATTCATGACGTCTCGGCACCTGCGCGCCACACAGTGGTCGAAAGATGCCGGCGTTCCTGCCGCCCAAATCTATGCCTATCTGACGGGAAAAATTCGCATTCTTCCCGGCGATGTTGCGGATCGCCTGGCGCGTGCGGCGAAATCGCGCGTGGAAGATATGTTTCGATGATATCGGTTGATGAAGCTATCACGCGGATCGCGGCGGCACTTACACCAGTGGAGTCGGAATCCGTCTCTATCGCGGATGCGGCAGGTCGAGTGCTAGCACAAGACGTGACCGCAATGCTGAACCAGCCGCCCTCGCCCGTTTCATCCATGGATGGCTACGCTTTGCGCGCTGCGGACGCATCAAGGGCTGGAGTAACTCTCGACGTCATTGGCACGGCACCGGCTGGACATCCGTTCGCCGATTGCGTTCGCGCGGGCCAAGCGGTGCGTATCTTCACCGGAGGCGTAGTCCCAGACGGCGCAGATGCGATTGTTATCCAGGAAGATGCCACTGCGGAGGGCAACCGAGTCACACTCAATGTGCCGGCAAGTTCAGGTCGACACATTCGGGTAGCCGGACTGGACTTCAGAGCAGGAGAAGTGCTCGCAACCAGTGGACATCGGCTGACCGCCCGCGCTGTATCACTGGTCGCAGCGGGTGATGTGGCGCAAGTCTTCGTCCGGCGCCGGCCGAAGATTGCCATTGCAGCGACTGGCGACGAGCTTTCGCAGCCCGGCACACCACGCAAGCCAGGTGGTATTGTCGCCTCGTCCGGATATGCGCTGTCCGCGATGATCACAAGCTGGGGCGGGGATGCGGTCGATCTGGGCATTTTGTCCGATACGCCCGAAGCCGTCGCAAGCATTGCCGACACGGCGAAAGAAGCGGACCTCATCGTCACGCTTGGTGGCGCATCGGTTGGCGATCACGACTTGGTACAGAAGGCGTTGGGGCCGAGAGGCTTTGAACTGGACTTCTGGAAGATCGCCATGCGTCCGGGCAAGCCATTGATTTTCGGCAGGCTCGGCAAGACACCTCTCTTAGGTCTACCCGGCAATCCCGTTTCGACGCTTGTTTGTGCGATGCTTTTCTTGAAGCCTGCTATCGGCGCCATGCTTGGCTTACGCGACAAGGAGGCCTCGGTCATGGCCAAGCTTTCGTCAGATCTCAAACCGAATGACAGCCGTCAGGACTATGTGCGTGCCACGCTTCAATTCAAGAATGGCGAACGTTTCGTCGCCCCCTTCGCCATTCAGGACTCGTCGATGCTAAGCGTGTTGTCCAGAGCGGACGCGCTGATCGTCCGGACGCCAAATGCGCCGGCCGCTCGGGCGGGCGAGGCCGTTACTATCCTATTGCTGGAGTAGCTGGGTGACACAGCGCGTAGTCCACGCGCTACGGCGAACCGCTTCAAACCGGATTTCCCGCTGATTCGCACCATTTTGCGCGTTGACGCTCAGAAAGAACTAAAGTAGAACGATTCTCCATGTTTCGGCTTTGTTCGCCCTGATTTGGGCGTACTTTTGGAAGGACATGGCTCCGATGCTGACCCGCAAACAGTACGAACTTTTGATGTTCATCCACGAGCGCGTGCGGGAGTCGGGCATTCCCCCCTCATTCGATGAAATGAAGGATGCCCTCGATCTGAAGTCCAAATCCGGCATCCACCGCCTCATAACCGCGCTTGAGGAACGAGGCTTCCTGCGCCGGATGGAAAAGCGGGCTCGCGCGCTCGAAATCATAAAGCTGCCGGACAATGTCTCCGAAACGCTACGTCCCGCGACCACACGCAGTCAGGCACAGCGTCCTGCGCCACGGCATGGGCGCGGCGAAAGCCGAATCTCGTCTGACGCTCGCGCGGCAGGTAGTCCAAGACGGGCCGTCGGCGACGGCGAGAGCGCTGTAAATGTTCCACTAGTCGGACGGATCGCGGCCGGCACCCCGATCGAAGCGCTACAGAACAAAGTGGGCGAAGTGCCAGTTCCGGGCGGCATGATTGGGCGCGGCGATCACTATGCGTTGGAGGTCACCGGCGATTCGATGATCAACGCAGGAATTCTGGACGGCGACACCGTAATCATCCAGGAAGTAGACATGGCTAACACCGGCGAGATCGTCGTTGCGCTTGTCGACAATCAGGAAGCGACCTTGAAGCGGCTGCGTAGGCGTGGTGACTCAATCGCGCTGGAAGCGGCCAACCCTGCCTACGAGACCCGCCTCTATGGCGCGGATCGCGTTCGAATTCAGGGAAAGCTCGTCGGCCTGATACGCCGGTACTGAGCTCGGCGCGGCTTCAACTGGGCACTCCACGGCCTGCGGCCACGGTCCTCCTCGACGGATTCATATTGAAGCGGCGGACCAAGCCAGACCGCGTAGCCGTTACTTCGTGCGACGTCGAATACATCAAAAACAAGTTTGGGTCCTTCGCACGCGTGTCGCACGGGCACGGCGCTCACCACCACATCGGATCTGGCGCAGTCTTCCAGGAGCGCGTCGGGTTTGAGCACCAAAGCGATCCGAGATCCCCCGTTTGCCTTGGCGACACATCCAAACGGATCGCAGCTGACGCCGTCCTTCCTGGTCGCAATGGCTGCGTCGGCCGCATGCTCGTCGCCATCGCGCTTCAACCACTCGTTTGCCGAATATTTGTCTTTCGCCGGCCGAAGCAACTTCAAGGAGCCGTCCGCGGAGCGCACGGCGACAGTCAAGCCGTCTCGCCCGATCAGTAAGTCGGGCTGGGGTATTGCATATGCTAGCGAAACGCCCGCCATGATGGGACCTATACCCAGCCAGCGCCAGCGCCGACGCCACAGCCCTAGCCAGAGTCCGCCCAGCGACACCAGCGAAAGTGCACTGATCGGCCACGCCGACACGACAGACGCCGCGCCTGGCAGACCGGAAACCCAACGCCCGACGAAAAGCATGACGTCGATGCCCCAACCAAGAACGCGCAACGGCCATGCATCAAGACCGAACGGCATCAAGAGTACTGACAAAGCTGCCGCGGGCATGGCCACGAAGCCCATGATCGGCATTGCGAGCAGATTGCCGAGAACCGAATAGTGGTTAGTTCGATCGAAGTGGTAGATGGCGAACGGAATCGTTGCGACGCTGCCTACCAGACTTGTTGTTGTGATGCCTCGCAGATAGCGCCGAACTTCGGCCAACGCCGGAGGACCCAAAACGGCATCACGGGCAGGTCGAGTCGCCTCCCACTCCGCAACCGCGATCAGGCTCATGACCGCCGCGAAGGACATCTGAAACCCAGGCTCGAGCAAGCTTTCAGGGCCCAGAAGCAGGATGATCGCCGCCGCGAATGCCAGCGAGCGCATCGAGAACGCGGGACGATCGAACAGGATCGCCACCAACATCGTCGCCAGCATAAGAAATGCGCGCGTTGAGGCCGAGCTTGCCCCGCTGATGAGAAGATAGAACGACGAACTACAAATCGCCGCAGCGGCCGCCCACTTCTTGATCGGATAACGAAGTGCCAGTGAAGGTATGGTCGCGAGCCCGGCTCGTACCACCCAAAATAGTCCCATTCCAACGAGTGCCATGTGCAGACCTGCGATAGCCAGTACGTGAGCAAGACCGGCGTCGCGCAATGCCTTTTCGTCTTCGTCCGAAATCGCGCCGCGATTACCCGTGATCAGGGCTGAAGCGATACCGCCGGTACTGCCCGGCAGTACGGAATGTATTCGAGTGGTCATGCTCGAGCGTAATTCTTCCACCAACAAGGAAACACGATCGCGAAACGATGGCTCGCGCACCCGTGCAATCGACTTTGGTCGTCCAAAGGCATATCCGACGCCGCCGAGGCGCTGGTAGTACGCCGCACGTCCGAAGTCGTAGGCGCCTGGAGACGCGGGCGACGACGGTGGGGCCAAGACAGCCGTGACATGGACCCAGCTTCCCGGTTGCGGCAATGGCGTTGCGGCGCGGACAGAAATGCGCACGCGAGCGGGCACGTTGCTTGCAGAAAACCTAGGAGAACGCAGATCCCCCAAAATGAAGCGTATACCCTTTCCGCGAAGTTCGGCTTGCTCGACCCTGCCGTCGAGCGCGATCGGTCCCATGCGTTGCGTGAGAATTGGCGCCGCCACCATACCGGTTCGGATTTTGGCGATCGCGAAGCCCAACAACATTGCCGCTGCCACTGCCAGGAAGGCGCGAAGGGCGGAGTTTTCGCTACCCGAGACGGCAAATACGCAGGCAACGGTCGCGAGCGCCGCGATGCCTGCCCAACCCAAGTAGGGTTCAACCGGCAGCGCGAAGTAGATTGATATCCCTGCTCCCAGTGCAACGGGAAGCCAAAGCGGCCAACGCTCGCGCTCCGCAAGCGCTAGCGACCCGAATGCCGTCAAGCCGCCAACTATTCGGGAAGCCCACCGTCGCGCGATGAGCGCCTCGAACGGAGGAACAAACCGCCGAAACAAAGGGACGAGGCCTACCCCCACGGGATTCCGTTTGCTAGAAGCTGACAAAGCCGCAAACGCCGGCCTCACATATGCAAGCACAATGAGCGACAACAAGAAACCCATCGTCCGGTTTGCTCCCTCGCCCACGGGCTACCTGCACATCGGCGGCGCGCGTACCGCGCTATTCAACTGGCTGTTTGCCAAACACACAGGCGGGAAATTTCTGCTTCGCATCGAGGATACCGACCACGAGCGCTCGACGCCGGAAGCGGTGGAAGCCATCCTCAAGGGCATGGAATGGATGGGCCTCGATTGGGAAGGACAGACTATCTATCAATTTGCGCGCGCCGGCCGGCATAGGGAAATTGCCGAACAGTTGCTCGCCGAGGGCAAGGCGTATCGCTGTTTTGCGACCGCCCAGGAACTGGAGGAGATGCGAGCGCGGCAGCGGGAACAAAAACTTCCGCAGCGCTATGATGGACGCTGGCGGGATCGCGACCCTGCCGAGGCTCCAAACGATGCGCCCTACGTCATCCGCATTAAGGCACGCCAAACCGGTGAGACCGTTGTAAACGATGTCGTGCTAGGGCGCGTTCGCTTCGCCAACGACCAACTCGATGACATGGTGTTGCTCCGCAGCGACGGGACACCAACCTACATGCTGGCGGTAGTCGTGGACGATCATGACATGGGCATCACGCATGTCATTCGGGGCGCGGACCACCTGAACAATGCCGCGCGACAACTTCAGATTATCGAGCAAATGGGCTGGCAGATACCAATCTATGCTCATGTGCCGCTGATACATGGACCCGACGGCGCCAAGCTCTCGAAGCGACACGGCGCATTGGCGATCGAGGCCTATCGCGACATGGGATATCTGCCTGAAACCATGCGCAACTACCTGCTGCGGCTCGGCTGGAGTCACGGAGATCACGAAACCATTTCCACTCAACAGGCAATCGAGTGGTTCAATTTGGAAAGCATTGGCAAGAGCCCGGCTCGGATGGACTTCAAAAAACTCGACAATCTCAACGGGTATTACATTCGCGAGAGCAGCGACGATGCCTTAACGGCGGAAATCGTCAATTTTCTGGCTCGGGAGACGCCCCCCCGTGTCTTGGACATGAAGGCGCGCCAGAGACTGACCTCGGCTATGCGCGGTCTCAAGGAGCGTGCCAAGACTTTGATCGAATTGGTCGAGGCGGCGGACTTTCTATACACGGACGGCCCCCGCTCATTGGACGCGACGGCCGAAAAACTGTTGCCAAGCGAGTCACGATCGATCTTGTCCAGAGTCATTCCGGCGTTGACCCAAACCGATTGGTCGGGACCAGCGCTTGAAACGGCAGCCAGAAACTTCGCCACCTCCGAGGGACTGAAGTTGGGACAGGTCGCCCAGCCCCTCAGGGCCGCCCTGACAGGCAAAGGTACCTCACCGCCCCTCTTCGAAATGATGTCCGTCCTTGGACGGGAAGAAACCCTCAACCGCCTGTGGGCATACGCCGTCTGAGCGAAATGGATGGCCCTATTGTTCCCACCGGGTGGTGACGAAATTAACCGACTTTGCTTATAGTTGCTGCGCTGCAAGAAAGACCTGGCCGCCCAGTTCACAGTGGCCTCCAAGGAGCCCGTTCATGCGAGAGAGCAAAATCAAACCCGTCGGCTCGGCCACCCTCACCTACAATAACAAGTCCTACGAGCTTCCAGCATTTAGTGGCACCGAAGGCCCCGAAGTCCTCGATATTCGCAAGCTGTATGGCGACGCGGATGTCTTCACCTACGACCCTGGTTTCACATCGACGGCAAGCTGCGAAAGCGACATCACGTTTATCGACGGAGACAAGGGGATACTGCTCTATCGCGGCTATTCGATCGATCAGCTGGCCGAACATTCCAACTTTCTCGAAGTATGCTACCTGCTGCTGCACGGTGAACTGCCGAGCAAGGCGGAGATGGCCAAGTTCGACAAGGCCATCACTTTCCACACCATGGTGCACGAACAGCTGGCTCAGTTCTTCCGCGGGTTCCGGCGCGACGCCCATCCGATGGCCGTGATGTGCGGCGTAGTCGGAGCCCTCTCGGCGTTCTATCACGACTCCACGGACATAAATGATCGGCGTCAGCGCGAGATCGCCAGTCATAGGCTTATCGCAAAAATGCCAACGCTTGCCGCGATGGCATACAAGTACTCGATGGGTCAGCCCTTCGTTTATCCGCTGAATACGCTGGGATACACGGAAAACTTCCTGCGCATGACCTTCTCGGTTCCTGCCGAGGAGTACAAGGTCAATCCGGTGCTGGCGAAGGCGTTGGACACGATCTTCATCCTACACGCGGACCACGAACAGAACGCATCGACCTCGACTGTGCGACTCGCGGGCTCGTCCGGTGCAAATCCGTTTGCCTGCATCGCGGCTGGCATTGCGTGCCTGTGGGGCCCTGCCCACGGCGGCGCGAACGAGGCGGCGCTAAAGATGCTCGAGGAAATCGGTACAGTCGACCGGATCCCCGAATATGTGAAGAAAGCGAAGGACCCGGACGATAATTTCCGACTTTCCGGCTTCGGCCACCGCGTCTACAAGAATTATGACCCGCGCGCCAAGGCCATGCAGATCCAGTGTCACAAGGTTTTGGATGAAATCGGGCACCATGACGATCCGACCCTCAAAATCGCCGTCGCACTGGAGAAAATTGCTTTGGAAGACGACTACTTTGTCCAGCGCAAACTGTATCCCAATATCGACTTCTACTCCGGAATCACGCTTCGCGCGCTCGGCTTTCCGACCAGTATGTTCACGGCGCTGTTCGCGTTAGCACGCACCGTTGGTTGGATCGCGCAGTGGAAGGAGATGCTGGAAGACCCGCATCAAAAGATTGGTCGGCCGCGTCAAATCTATACCGGCAAGCAACAGCGAGACTACACGCCTCTCACGAAGCGGTAGTTACCGGCTGGTGCCGACAAACTCGATGATTGCCCGTGCAGCGCGAAGCGAAGGCGCCTCTTCGCCCTGGCCCAACAATTTTGCGGCCCGGTCCAGATCCACCCGTTGGGCGTCCGCCGCAGTCCGATCTGTCAGGAGGCGAACGACCTCATCAGCAAGCGCTCTTGGTGTTGCCGCGCCTTGCAGGAACTCGGGTACGGCTCGCCTCTCGAGGAGGAGGTTCACCAGCGTAATCAGAGGTAGGAGAATCAGGGGTCGCACCAAAGTGTATGTGAGCCAGCCGACACGATAGGCCACCACCATGGGCGTGCGAGCCAATGCGAGTTCGGTCGTCACGGTGCCCGACGCTGCCAGAGCCGCGTTCGCGGCGTTGAACGCGGCAAACTTGTCTCTGTCGCCTTCGAGGATGTGAAGCGGCGCGGGCCAGTTTTCCGTGCCCTCGCGTACCATTGTCAGTACGTGCGGTACCGTTGGAATGACTGTGATCAACCCTGGGATTCGCTTGGCCACCTCCGACACAGCCTCGCGGAATACGGGCAGGAGGAAACGTATCTCGCTCGACCGGCTGCCGGGCAAAACGACAAGCACCGGCGCCTCGGCGGCAATTCCCAATCTTGATCTCAGTTCGGCGCCACCTCGCATCCAGCCGGCTCGCTCGATCACTGGATGGCCCACGAACACCGTATGGAGCCCGTATTTCTCAAAGAAGGGAGGTTCGAACGGCAACAGTGCCAACAGCAGGTCAAAATTTCGAGCCATTGCCCGTGCCCGATATGCACGGCTCGCCCAGACCTGGGGTGCGACGTAGTCGATTACTCGGAGCGCGGGGGCAAGCCGTTTCAAACGTCTAGCAATGCGATGTGTGAAGTCCGGGCTGTCGATGAGCACGATCGCATCAGGTCTCGTCGCGAGCGCAAAATCGCAAACCTCGCGCACCCTTCGCAGGATAACAGGAATCTTAGGAACCACCTCACGCAATCCCATAACCGCAGTGTCGTCCAGAGGAAAAAGCGTCTTCAGCCCTTGCGCGGCCATGGCACGGCCGCCCACGCCCGTGATTTTCACGCCGCCACCCAAAATCGAGTGGAGTGCGGCCATGAGCTGGCCGCCAAGCTGATCACCAGACGGTTCGCCACAGACAAGCAATAGGGACAAAGGTTTCGCGGGGAGCGTATTCACGATATCGCCGCGACGCCTGTAACAAATATTCCGCATTCGTCAGCCGCCTTCGCGACAGCGCTACGATCCAGCACGAGTGCGGTATGGGCTTCAATGGCAATGCCAGCCAGTCCGGCGGCCGCGGCGTTCTCGACGGTGGCCACGCCAATGGTCGGAAGGTCGGTCTTGCGATCCTGCATTGGCTTCAACGCTTTTGCCAAGACGCCATGTCCGTGCGCGCCCCGCTCGATGCCAGAAAAGTCACGCAACTGACGGAGCATGGCGTCAGTACCGTCACTTCCCTCAATTGCCAGTATCTTGCCATCGCGAACAATGACGGCCTGACCCACATCACGTGCCCCCTGCTTACGCGCAGCTGACATGGCAACGGCGATGTCGGTTTCGTCCTGGGGACCCGGACTGATGCGGCCCAATGGACCCGGCGGGATCTGAAGCAAAGGGGCTATTTCGGCGACACCTCTCACCTTCAAACCTTCGCGTTCAAAAAGACTTACCATCGTGTCGAGCAACGTGGTGTCTCCCCGTCGCATCGCCCACATCACCGGAAGAAGCCAAGACAATCCCTTCAAATCGTATCGCAGCGTCAGCAATTTGGGTCGCGAAACATATCCAGCCAGTACAACGTCGTTGCAGCCGTGACGTCTGAGTAGATCGATTGTCCGACCGATCTGTCCCATCGACACAATCGCATGCGGAAAATCGTTTACCCAATCGCCGACGATGTCCTGCAGTGCAAGTACGAAGACAGCGCGTCCCTCACTCCGCGCGCTCTTTGCAATCGCGCGCGGCAACTCTCCACCACCGGCGATGATTCCGAGCGCCGGCACGATCATCAATCTTCGTCCGTTCGCACGCGTAGTGGATCGGCGACGCAAAGACCTCGCTTGGCATCGGTAAGGATGAAATCGGCAATCTCCTGGACTTGCACAACGTCGGGCCATGCCTCCTTGGCCCTTCGAGCGCGTTCTAGAAGCGATCCCACGCCATTCAAGAAAATCGCGCGGAAGGCTGCGCGCGCTGCATGTATTGCTTCTCGGCTCACACCCCGACGCTTCAGGCCGACGATATTCAGGCCGCCAAGAACAGCATGGTCGCCAGTGGCGATGCCATAGGGAATGACGTCCGTGTTGACGCCGGTGACGCCGCCAATCATCGCGCCTTTGCCGACGCGGCCAAATTGTTGGACCGCCGACAGTCCTCCGAAGATGACGCCCTGCCCGATCTGGACATGTCCGCCAAGTGCAGTTCCGTTCGCGAAAGTAACGTCATCTTCAACGTCACAGTCATGGCTAATATGGCTGTAAGCCATGAAGTAGCCGTTGTTTCCAACAGTCGTAACACCGCGGCTCGAGCGGCTGCCGCCGTTCATGGTCACCGCTTCTCGAATGACGCAATCCGTGCCGATTGAAAGCCTTGCGTCCGGATGATCGTTATTCCGTATCTGAGCTTCTCCACCGAGCACAGCCTGAGGGTGAACGATTGTCCGGTCGCCAATGTGTGTATGACCGCGAACCACAACGTGGGACAGCAATCGGACGCCGTCTCCCAGAATTACGTTTCGCCCCACTAGACAAAACGGGCCGATCTCGACTCCACTGCCAAGTTTGGCGCCATCCTCCACGATCGCAGACGCATGGATGGCCATCGTTACCCCGCGTCGTCGGGGCGGATCATTGCGCTAAATTCGGCCTCGGCGCATTGCGCCTCACCGACATAGGCAATTCCCTCAAACTTCCACACGGGGCCGCGATGTTGGAGCTTTCTGACCGTCAGACGAAGCGAATCTCCGGGAACTACCGGCCTTCGGAACCGGGCCTTGTCGATTCCCATAAAAAAAACGCTCGGCGTTACCTTCAGAGCCAGCGAATGCACGATCAGGGCTCCGGCGGTCTGCGCCAGCGCCTCCACGATCAATACGCCAGGCATGACAGCAAAATTCGGAAAGTGGCCTGCGAAGTGCGGCTCATTCAAGCTAACCGACTTGTAGCCGACCGCGCTTTCAAAGGGGACGATTTCGGTCAGCCGCTCGACAAAAAGAAAAGGCGCACGGTGCGGCAGAAGCCTCTTGAGCCCCTCCACATCGACGACCAATTCCAATTGACCGCTTTCACCCATTGTCGTTCTGTTTCGGCCTCTTCGCCAGATTCGTCAATGCGTGAATTTCCCGAATCCATTCCCGGACCGGCTTGGCGGGTTGGCCGCCATAATCCTGGCCGCCAGCACAGTCCGTTCCAGGGGCCGTGGCCCCCCGCGCCGCGATGCGCGCTCCGTTGCCAATTCGAGTGTGGTCGCCGATGCCGACTTGTCCGCCGAGTATCACAAAATCTCCGAGCTCGCAGCTGCCCGAGATTCCGACTTGTCCGACAATCATATCGTGCCGACCCAGGCGCGTGTTGTGCCCGACCTGCACCAGGTTATCGATCTTGGTACCTTCACCTATCACCGTGTCACCGAGGGCGCCGCGATCAATCGTGGTGCACGCTCCAATTTCGACTCTGTCCTGAATGATGACGCGGCCGATCTGAGGAATTTTTATGTGTCCCGAGGCACCGGAGGCAAAGCCAAACCCAGGTTGTCCGATCTGCGCGCCCGGTAGGATGAGCACTTCGTCGCCGACATAGGCACTGGCGATCGTGCAGTTGCTGCCGATTTCGCATCTTCTGCCGATTGCCACGCCCCGTCCGATCACGGAATTGGGGCCGACGCGCGTGCCTTCCCCAATTTCGGCGCCGGGGCCAACGACGACTCCGGGACCGAGTGTGACTTGCGGTCCGATCGTTGCAGAAGGATCGACGGGCGTCTGTTGCGACCATGCCACGAGGCTGGACTCCGGATAAAAGAGACGAACAGCGACAGCAAAGGCGTGTTGAACGGATTCACATGGAATCGCCGTCATGCCGACCCGGGTTTGCGGAAGCCGCTCGGCGCTTGCTGATATGAAGCAGAACCCTGCGCTGGATTGGGCAAGCTCGGCTGCGAGCGCCGACCCAGTCCCCGAAAAAAACGTCAGATGCTCCGGACCCGCACCCGCAAGACTTGCAAGATCGAAGATTCGAACAGTCGCATCGGTGCCTGCTGGCACAGGCGCCTGCACGGACCCGCAGACTTCTGCCAGTGTGAATGGACCGCGATTGTCATAGAAACGAGGATCGGCCATTCGGCGGTGAAACCCTATTGCGGCGGAGCCACTCCAGGCGGCAACGGCGTCGGAACAACTTTCACGGCCGGCATCTTCTGATTCAGACGCGTAATCGCAACTGACGTGATGTCGACGTCGACTGTGCCCAGCACGACGGCATTGCGATCCAGCAATAGATTTGCGCCACGCTCGGTCATGATTGCTTGCAGTATTGGGCCGAGGGCCTGTTCGACCTGTTGTCGCGCTTTGAGCACTCCACCCTGGATCAGACCCTGTTGCTTCTGCACATCCTGTTGCAGCGCCGTCTGCTTGACTTCGAACGCCTTGATCTTGGCGGCCTTTACCGAGGGAGAGAGTATGGCAAGTTGCTGCTGCAATGCCTGACCTTCAGAACGCAGCGCGGCCTCGCGGCCCTTCAGTCCACCTTCGGCGGTCACGGTCAACGCTTGAACCTGCTTCATGATATTCTGGCCTACGAACGACCCGCGCAGAATTGCGGCACGATCGATCACGAGAATTTTCGGCGCTGGTGTCCCTGTCGGAGGCGGTGCCGCCGCCGCGGCTTGCGGCGCCACGAGCAATACTCCGACAACGACCATGGCACGAATAAATAGCGGTTTGTTGGTCATGGATTTCACAGCCCCGTTCCTGCACTGAAATAGATAATCTGAGATTTGTCGTACGATGTCTTGAGGAATGGAACTCCCAAGTCAATCGTAATCGGTCCGAATGGCGACTTCCATGCGATTGCCAGACCCGCTGACGCGCGCATCGCAAGATTATCCCGAACGCAACTTTGGTTCGGAAATTGGCACAGCGGAACGTTACTATCGAGATGGCCAACCGTGCCAAAGTCGCTGAAAAGAGCCAGATTCAAGCCGTAACTGTCGGGCAGGAAACTCGGCAAGCGCATTTGCGCGCTCCCAATCGCATAGACATTGCCGCCAACGGCACCCGAGTTGCCTGGAACAAGAATATCGCGCGGCCCTACGCCCGCCTGGGCAAAGCCGCGGAACGAGTCGCCGCCCTTGAAAAAGCGCTCCTCGATCGGAATGGCCTGGCCATCATACCCCGTTATGTAGCCTGACTGGAGTGTGAACGAACCGACCGACGTATCCCAGAATAGCGGATGGTAGTATCCGAGCGAGCCCTGCGTTCTCAGATATTTCAGCGAACCACCGAGACCGGCAAATTCCTGCGAGAAGCTGAATGTCCAACCCTTGGTCGGTTTAATCGGGTCATCGAGCGTGTTGTAGACGAAAGTGTAACCTACGAGCGACGTCTTTCGGGTGCCAGCCGCATTTATCACCTGAAGAGGAGCGCCTGCGAAGGGTCGAATATAATCGATCTTGTAGGTGTACCGAAGACCAACGTTTCCAAATTCGGACGTCGGAAATCCGAAACGCAGACCAGCCGCCGTGGTGTCGCCCTGATATCCGGCCTGTTGGTAGTTCGTTACCACCTTGTAAAGATCTATTCCCGCAGCGAGAGGACGATCCAGGAAGAACGGCTCGGTAAAGCTGAACTGAAACTGCTTGCTGATGGTGGAAAGCTGGATGCTTGCGCGAAGGTATTGACCTCGACCGAAGAGGTTGCGTTCGGTGTAACTGAACTCACCGACGAAAGAACTGGTCGACGAATAACCTGCCCCGAGCGAAAGCTCTCCAGTCGACTGTTCTGTCACCGTGACCGTCAAATCGGTGCGGTCCGGCTGCGATCCCGGCGATTGTTTGACCGTCACATCCTTGAAGAATCCCAGCGAGCGAATTCGCGTTCGGGAACGATCTACCAGTACGCGGTTAAACGCATCGCCTTCCACCAGGCGGAACTCGCGGCGAATTACCTTATCCAGCGTTCGCGTGTTACCGACGATATTGATTTTTTCAATGTAGACACGCGGGCCCTCATCGATCTTGAGTATTACATCGATCGTGCGTGAATCGCGATCACGACGTATTCGAGGGTGCACCTCTGCAAAAGCATATCCCTTGGTGCCCGCCGCATTCGTCAGGACATCAATGGATTTTTGAATTAGCTCGGCGTTGTACATGTCGCCGGATTGAATCTTGATCAGCGGGCGCAGCGCCGCCGGCGTAAGCTCGCGAATTCCCGATTCGATTTCAACTTTTCCGAACTTGTACTTCTCGCCCTCATCGACGGTGAAGGTGATGTAGAACTGGCTGCGGTCAGAGGTGAGTTCGGCCACCGCCGACACGACGTGAAAATCCGCGTACCCGTGACCGACGTAAAAGCGGCGCAGCTGTTCGCGGTCGAACGTCAACCGGTCCGGATCGTAGTTGTCATTGCTCGAGAGAAATTTGTACCAATCGCTCTCTTCCGTCGCGACCTGGGCTTTCAAGGTCGCGTCGTCGAAGACCTTGTTGCCGATGAAATTGATTCGCGCCACGCCAGTGGTTGGCCCTTCCGTGATGGAGAAAATCAGATCGACGCGATTCTGCGGCCTCTGGATGATCTGAGGATCGACCGATGCCGCAAACTTGCCGTTGCGCCGATAGAGCTCGATGATGCGCTGAACGTCCGACTGGACCTTCGAACGGGTGAACACGGTTCTCGGCTTGAGCTGAACTTCCTTCTGAAGATCCTTCTCCGATACTTTGTCGTTACCTTCAAATTCAATCTGATTGAGGATTGGATTTTCGACGACGCTCACTGTCATCGTGGTGCCGTCAAACTTTAATTTCACATCCGCGAAGAGACCAGTCTGGTACAGCGACTTCAGCGCCTGATCGGCGGATTGCTCGTTGTAGGCTTCGCCCTCTCGTATCGAGATGTAAGAAAGAACTGTCGCGGGTTCTATTCGCTGCGTGCCAATGACAGTGATACGACGGATGATCTGCGAATCCGAAATTACGGGCAAAGCCGGCGGAGGGGTGGTTGCAGCCGGCGTAGTGACACGTGCTTTGGCCAAAGCCGACGATTCCGCTGCCGCCACGAGCAGAAGAGCGGCGACCGCCGCACACAATATTCTGCGAAACGGGGTGATGTGGCTCATCCAGTCGTCTCAGGTACTCGTTGTTGGGCCGGACCACCGTGGTGCGGTGTTCTGCCGACGTTTCAGAAAAGATTCAGCCGCACCAGATCATTCCAGGTTGCCAGGATGAATATTCCCAGCACAACCGCCAGCCCAAGCCTAAATCCGACGTCCTGGGCCCGCTCGCCAAGCGGTCGCCCCAAAACACCTTCGCATGCATAGTACAGAAGATGGCCCCCGTCGAGCATCGGAATCGGAAAAAGGTTTACCAAGCCGATGCTTACGGAAAGTAGAGCTGCCAGATGGATAAGCGCAAGAATACTGACGGATGCTACCTGGCCGGATAGTTTGGCGATCCCGATTGGCCCGGACAACTGGCTCCCATTGCCGCGAAAGAGTTGGTCGCGAGCGCGGAAAGAAACGGAAATAATGTCGCGGATTTCCGAAATCGCCGCCCCCGCTGCAGAAAATGGCCCAAGACGGACGACTTCCCGTTTTGCCACGTTTCTGATCCCTAGCTGGCCAATCTTCATCTTGTTTTTGAAGGGATCCGTTACCTCCGTCTCGCGCGGAGTCGCATACAGCGTGAGCATGTGCCCGCCTCGATTGAGGATGATGGGCAGTCTTATTCCCGCGCTGAGGGAGATAATTTGCTGAATTTGTTCGTAGCTCGCGATCGATTCGCCGTCGATTGAGACGATGACGTCGCCAGGACGAATTCCAGCCTCCTGTGCTGCACTGTGCGCAACGACTTCGGTCACGTTGGTTGGCGTCACGACGCGGCCGATTGCCATGAAAAAGACGGTTAGTATGGCGAACGCGAGCACAAAATTGGCCAATGGTCCCGCGACGACTATCAGCGATCGCTGCCAAAGTGGCTTGAACGGAAATGCCACTTGCCGCTCGTCTGCGTTCATGCGAGCGGACGCTTCCCGATCCGGCTTGCTCGCGCCATCGGCATCGCCGAAAAATTTCACAAAGCCGCCGAGCGGAATCCAGGAGATCTTCCAGAGCGTTCCCTTGCGGTCACGCCAGGAATAGAGCGCGCGGCCAAAGCCGATGGAAAAAGTCTCCACACGCACGCCAAACAGGCGGGCAACGGAAAAGTGACCTAGCTCATGGAAAAACACGACGACAGTAATGAGAAACAAGAATGCCGGGATGCCGTACGCCGACCAATTGAAGAAACTCTGAATTGCACTGAGCATAAACTCTCCTGTCGCGTCCGTTCAGTTCACGACGCGACGACAAATTTCGGTTGCGAGTTGTCGCGCGCGCATGTCGATCGCAAGGACGCCTTCCAATGTGTCGATGGACGCGTTGGCATTGGGACTGTCGTTTAGAGCGGTTTCAACTACTCGCGGAATATCCAGGAACCCGATCCGCCGGTTCAGGAACGCTTCAACTGCGATCTCGTTCGCCGCATTCAGGATGGTAGGGGCCATTCCGCCCGTGCGCATGCAGTCCTGGGCGAGACCGAGGCAGCGAAAGCGCTCATGATCGGGCGCACGAAACGTGAGCTGACCGACTTCGGCCAGATTCAGCCTTCGCGAAGGTGACTCAATGCGACGAGGCCATGCCAGCGCATGCGCAATTGGCGTACGCATGTCGGGCGCTGACAGGTGCGCGAGCGTAGAACCGTCGGCGTACGATACCAGGCAGTGCACAATCGACTGGGGATGAACGAGCACGTCGAGCTTTTCAACCGGTAGTGCGAACAGGAAATGTGCTTCAATCAATTCGAGTCCCTTGTTCATCAAGGTCGCGCTGTCGACGGAAATTTTGGCGCCCATTGACCAGTTGGGGTGCGCGACAGCTTGCTCGACGGTGCACACGGCCATTTGTTCCATCGACCAATCGCGGAACGGGCCGCCGGACGCCGTCAAAGTGACTTTCTCGACTTCTTGAGCGCCCTCGCCGTTCAACACCTGAAAAACCGCGTTGTGTTCAGAATCGACCGGAATGACTGAAGCTGTCGAGTTGGCAAGCGCTCGATGGAACACGCTTCCGGCCGCCACGATGCACTCTTTATTGGCCAGCGCGACCGTCGCACTCCGCGCCACGGCAGCCAGAGCGGGCTCAAGAGCGGCCGCGCCCATGATCGCAACCATTACTGTGTTCGATGGCCGCGATGCCGCCGCGATGACCGCGGACCTTCCGGCGGCGATTTCGATGCCGGAACCGGACAGTTCTTCCTTCAGCGCGCGATAGAGTTTCTCGTCCCCGATCACAACGAGCTTGGGCTTGATCTCTCTTGCTTGCTTCGCGAGTGCTTCGACGTTGCTCTGCGCGGTAATGGCTTCAACCGGGAGTGCATGCGCGCCGTACGTTCGCCGGGCATGCGCAATGACGTCGAGCGTACTGACGCCGATTGAGCCCGTCGAGCCGAGCACGGTCACACTGCGAGCCAGCACGGGCTCAAGTCCGGTAACCTCGAAATCGTGGCGCGTGGCAGCCAAAGCATTCATGGCAGCACTCCAAACAGTGGATTGAAGCCCGTCAAAAGGACGAGAGCGGCCAAACACGGTGCCGTTGCGAGTGTGGAGTCGATCCGGTCGAGAACACCGCCATGGCCGGGGATCATGCTGCCGCTGTCCTTGCGCTGGAAAACTCGCTTTACCCAAGATTCAAAAAGATCCCCGCCGTGGGCAATGATGGCGATGCCGGCGCCTAGAATGGCGCCAAAAAGTGGGGGTCCGCTGAGGAACGCAACAAACGCAGATTCAGCGGCGGCGGCCGCGACCACGCCACCAAGCGTTCCCGCCCAGGTTTTATTCGGCGAGAGCGATGGCCAAAGTCTGGGCCCTCCAATCAAATTTCCGCAAAACAACGCTCCGGTATCGGTGGCCCAGACAGCTACAAATAGACCAACAATGATCATTGCGCCGTGCGGCGCTCCGCGCAGCTGCAAAAGCGCCAGCATAGGGCCGCCGAGATAGACTGCGCCGGCGCCTTGCCAGAGCGCGAGCTCTTGGCGCAGCTGCGACGCGACGAGCGACACCAACGTACCCAAAGCGAGAACGACCCACGGAATAGCGGAGTGAGGCCAGACCAGTGCGGCCAGCAAAGTGGACACTATGGCACCGGACGTAATGTAGAAGTCCGGCCCGAATGCGCGCTTGGTTATCATGCGATGCCATTCGCGCGCCGCCGCAACACCAACCGCGGCGGCAAACACCGCCATATAGTCTGCGCCACTGAACACCGCCGATACCGTGACGGCAGCAAGCGCCACACCAAACAACGGACGCGTGACCCAGTCCCAATTGAGCTTGATCCCGCGAAAACCGGGCGCGTGGTCCTGATGTGCCGTGATGTCGCCCATCTTGTTCACGCCACCGCTTCCGAAATCGCGCCGAACTGGCGCTCGCGCTGCGCGAAGTTCTCGAGGGCAGCCAAAAGGTCCTTGCGGCCGAAATCCGGCCACAGCGTATCCACGAACAACAATTCCGCGTACGACGATTGCCAGAGCAGGAAATTGCTCAATCTACGCTCACCACCCGTACGGACAACCAGATCGGGCTCCGGCAATCCGCCCGTGAACAGGCGTGTGGCGAAGAGTTCGGGCGTGATGGTTTCGGGATCCAGCCGCCCTTCCTTGGCAGCACGGGCCAGTTCGCGCGCCGCATTGGCAATCTCCTCCTGGCCGCCATAGTCGAAGGCGAAAGTCAGATTGAGGCCGGTGTTGCTGACCGTGCGGCTCTCCGCTTCCTCGATCATCCGGTGAATGTCCGAGGCGACCCGTTCTCGACTGCCGATTATGCGCACGCGTACGCCGCGCGCGTGGAGCTCATCGAGGTCGCTGCGGAAGTAGCCACGGAACAACCCCATTAACGCGTTTACTTCCGGTTTGGGTCGCTTCCAGTTCTCGGAAGAAAATGCAAACAACGTGAGATACTCAAGCTTGATGTCCGTAGCGGCGCGAACGACTTCACGGACCGCGCTGACGCCGGCAACGTGACCGGCCTCGCGCGGCAGCAGGCGCTTTCGTGCCCATCGCCCATTGCGATCCATGATGATCGCGACGTGGCGGGGAAGAACTGCGGCCGTATCCGGCGCAAGCGCCATTTTCTACCTCGTCGCAGGCTCCTAGACCTGCATGATTTCCTGCTCTTTGCCGTGCAGCCCGGAGTCGATTTCCTTTATGTGCGCGTCGGTGATCTTCTGCAATTCATCGCCGTGCTTATGGTGTTCGTCCTGACCAATCTTGTGGTCTTTTTCGAGGCGCTTAAGCAGGTCCATACCGTCGCGGCGAACGTTGCGCACCGCGACACGCGCTGCCTCAGCATATTTCGCGGCCAGTTTGGCCAATTCCTTGCGCCGCTCCTCGTTAAGCTCAGGTAACGGGATTCGTAGCAACTGCCCGTCCATTTGGGGATTGAGGCCGAGATTGGCGTCGCGGATGGCTTTGTCGACCGCTTTGGCCAGACCTTTGTCCCAAACCTGCACCGTCAACAATCTCGGTTCCGGTGTAGAGATCGTACCAACTTGGTTAATGGGCACATGGTTGCCGTAGGCTTCGACCTGAACCGGGTCCAGCAAGGCCGGACTGGCTCGGCCGGTTCTCAGCCCGGCGAATTCACCGCGCAAGGTGGCCACAGCGCCCTTCATGCGCCGGATCAGTTCATCCTTGTTATATGTCTCAGCCATGTTGTTTTCGCCCTGGGGCGCCCCCGAAAGCCTACTCCAAACTCACACCCGATCCTCGATGATCGTGGCGCGCCCCTGTCCCTTGAGAACCGCTGCCAACGACCCGCGGGCATGAATCGAGAATACGATGATTGGGATCTTATTTTCGCGTGAAAGGCTTATTGCCGACGCATCCATTACCTGAAGATCACGCGATAAGACCTCGTGATAGCTGAGAAAATCGTAACGTTCCGCGGTCGGGACCTTTTTCGGATCAGCACTGTAGACGCCGTCTACTTGGGTGGCCTTCAACATGGCATTGCAGTTCATTTCGGCTGCCCGTAGCGCCGCTGCCGTATCGGTCGTGAAAAACGGGTTGCCAGTTCCTGCGGCAAAGATGACAACGCGGCCCTTCTCCAAATGCCGGATTGCCCGCCGGCGGATGTAGGGTTCGCAGACCGTGCTCATCGGGATCGCGGACTGAACCCTGCTCGCGACACCAGCCCGCTCGAGAGCGGCCTGCATCGCCAGCGCGTTCATCACTGTCGCCAGCATGCCCATGTAGTCGGCTGTCGCGCGATCAATGCCCTTTGCCGCTCCGGAAATTCCGCGAAAGATATTGCCGCCGCCGATGACCATACAAATCTGCGTGCCGGCACGAACGGCTGGCTCAACATCGGCAGCGATGCGGTCAACCGTCCCGACGTCGATGCCGTAGGATTGGTCGCCCATCAACGCCTCACCGGAGATTTTCAAAAGCACCCGGCGGTATTTCGGCGCTGCGGCCATGACGGACCTCCCTAGTGGCCTGCCATCTGTTTTACTTCGTCCGCGAAATCGCTTTCGGTTTTTTCCATGCCCTCGCCAACCTGGAAGCGCACGAACCCGGCAATCTCCACTGCGGCGCCAAGATCCTTGGACGCCTTCTCGATCACCTTATCGATGCGTGTTTCGCCGTCGATGACGAAGGTCTGCTGCAGGAGTACCGTCTCTTCATAGAATTTTCGCATGCGCCCCTCCATCATCTTCTCGATGACGTTGTCAGGCTTTCCGGACTGCTTGGCGATCTCTGTCTGGATTGCCCGTTCGCGGTCTACGACTTCCTTGGGCAGGTGGGCGGGGGTCAACGCGAGAGGCGCCGCCGCCGCAACATGCATCGCGATCTGCTTGCCGAGTGCACCTAGTTTCGCCTTGTCGGCCGTTG
>JANYBR010000360.1 GCA_025360685.1 Pseudomonadota bacterium | reverse complement strand
GAGCTCGGCGCCCACGGACCGAAGGAACTGGCGGTGCTGGTGTTGAAATCGTAGCGCGCACCGCGTCGGTGCGCTGTCGCTAACGCCCCCTCCGCCTCGCTGCGCTCGACACCTCCCCCGTAACAACGGGGGAGGAAAAAGATGGCGGTGCGCGCTACGATTTCAACACCAGCACCGCCAGTTCCTTCGGTCCGTGGGCGCCGAGCTCCATGGTCTGCTCGATGTCGCCGGTGCGCGACGGGCCGCTCACGAGATTCAACGTCGAGGGCAACCCGCCTTTGAGCGCGGCGAGCACGTCCTCGAGTTCGGCGACGACCGCACCGGCGCGCACGATGGCGATCTCGAGCAGAGGACGGAAATGCCAGGAGGCGGGATTTCCTGTGCCCGCGGCATAGGCGAGTGTACCGGTCTCGGCGATGGCGAAGGAGGCGAACGTCACCGCGGCGTCGAATTGTCCCGGCGGCGCTCGCCTGATTTCGACATTGGGAAGCGAAAGCGAGGCAAGCTCCGAATCCGGCGGCACATGGATCTGCGCCGCCATGTTGCGGCCACGCAGAATGTCGGCGATCGCGTCGGGCACATCGGCCATGGAGTTCAAGGTGCGCACATCGGCATATTGCGCCGAGAGTTTCTCGACGAAGGATTCGGTCAGGTCTCCCTCCGTCTTCGGCGCGCGGTAGGTCGCGGGTTTCGGCGTCTGGGTCAGGCGCCGCGAACGGATGGAGGAAAGGATGTCGTCGCGCGAACTCATTTTCGCGCTCGGAATTGTTCGTGAAAGGTTTTGCCCTGGGGCGCCGGGAAATCGCGCACCGCGAACCAGCCTTTCAACACCGGCAGCGCAAGAACGGTTCCGCCCGGGCCGAGCAGCTTGAGCAACCGCGCCATGAGCGAGGCGCCGAAACGATAGAGAGCCGGCCGCTTCGCCGCGAACGCCCACACTCCGAGTCCGAAGGTGATCGATTTCGGCGCCAGGCCTTGGGCATATTCCGCCGCGCGCCAGTGGCGCATGATCTTGGGCAGCGGGATCATCACCGGGCACACTTCGGCGCAGCGCCCGCAGAAGGTCGATGCATTCATCGGGTGTGTCGCATCGGCGAGGTTCGTCATGCCGGGATTGAGCGCCGCCCCGATGGGACCCATATAGGTCGTGCCATAGGCGTGCCCGCCGATGGCGCCATAGATCGGGCAGTGATTGATGCAGGCGCTGCAGCGGATGCAGCGCAAAACGTCCTGCGCCTCGGTGCCGATCAGTTTCGAGCGGCCATTGTCGACGAGCACGACGTGGAAATTCTTCTGTTCGGCGGTTTCGCCCACGGGTCCCGCCATGACGCTGACATAGGTCGAGATCGACTGGCCCGTGGCGGAACGCGGCAGCAGCCGCAGCAACACCGAGACATCGCTCATGTCGGCGACGACCTTCTCGATGCCGGTGACGACGATGTGGGTCTTGGGCAGCAGTCGCGTGAGATCGCCATTGCCTTCGTTGGTGACGATGATCGCCGCACCCTCGGCCGCGCTGAGGAAATTGGCGCCGGTGATGCCGGCGTCGGCCGCTTCGAACTTGGCGCGCAGGACGGCCCGCGCTTCCTGCACCAACGTGTTGCGCTCGACCAGCGAACGGTTGGGATCGAGCTCCGTATGCGCTTCACGAAAAGAGTCCGCGACCTGTTCCTTGGAGAGATGAAAGGCCGGCGCGATGATGTGGCTGGGCGGCTCGTGGCGCAGCTGGATGATGTATTCGCCAAGATCGGTCTCGACCGGCACGATGCCGCTCTCTTCGAGGAACGGGTTGAGCGCAATCTCTTCGGTCACCATGGATTTGCCCTTGGTGACGGTTTTCGCGCCGCTCTCGCGCAGGATGGCAAGGATTTGCTGGCGTGCATCTTCCGCATCGCGCGCCCAGTGCACCTTGCCGCTGCGCGCGTTGACGCTGGCCTCGAAGGTCTCGAGCAGGGAGTCCAGATGGGTGATGGCATAGTCGCGGATGTCGCGGCCCGCGCAGCGCAAATTCTCGAAGTCGCCATAGCGCTGCACGGCGATGGCGCGGCCGGCGCCGAAATGGGTTTTCAGGCGGCCAAGCGCCGGGCGCAGCAGCGGATCGTGCAGCGCCTCGCGCGCGGCCTTGGGAAAGTTGCGCGGATCCTGGTTCACGGCTCGCCCAGCGCGGCTTTGCCGCCCATATTCGCCAGCACTTCGGCGGCATGGCGCACCTTCATCGCCACGCCTTGCCGCTTCATGCGGCCGGCCAGGTGCAGCAGGCAGCCCAGATCGCCGCCGATCAGGGTGTCGGCGCCGCTCGCGGTGACCGACGCGATCTTGTCGTCGGCCATGCGTTCGGAAATCTCGGGATATTTGACGCTGAAGAGGCCACCGAAGCCGCAGCAGGTCTGCGCGTCGGGCAACTCGGCGATGGTCAGGCCTGTGATGGAGCCGAGCAGGGCGCGCGGCTGATCCTTCACGCCCATCTCGCGCAGGGAGGAGCAGGAATCGTGATAACAAACCTTGTGCGCGAACTCAGCCTGCACCGACTTCATGCCGCGTACGTTCACGAGAAACGACGTCAGCTCATGGGTTTTGGCGGCGAGCGCGCGGGCGCGGGGCAACCAAACCGGATCTTTCTCGAATATCTCAGGATAGTGGCGCTTGATTATGCCGCCGCACGAACCCGACGGCACGACCACATAGTCGAAGCCTTCGAACGCCGCGATGACGTTGCGCGCGATCTCGGTAGCGTCCCTGTCGGCGCCCGAGTTCCACGCCGGTTGTCCGCAGCAGGTCTGCGTCGCGGGTACCTCGACGTCGCAGCCCGCCGCCTCCAGCAGCTTGACGGCGGCGAAGCCGACTTGCGGCCGTACCAGATCGACGAGGCAGGTGACGAACAAACCGACGCGCGGGCGCGAGTTCATGGATAGGCCCGCGAACCCGGCGCGCGGCGCGGGCGTTTGACGCGCTTCTTGGCCGGCTCCTGCGGCACGGCGCCGCCCAGCGAATAGGTGATGGCTTTGAGCAGGTCCATGAAAGATTGGCGGTCGTTGATTCCGGCCAGCCGTTCATAGGGGACGAGTTCGCCCAGGCGCAGCTGCACTTCGGTTCCGATGCGGTCATGCACTTCCTTGAACAGGAGCGAGAGGCGCAGCGTCATGCTGATGTGGCTGGCGAGCTGGAACAGGCGGCTGTTCTGGCCGGCGAAATAGACCGGCGCGACCGGCGCCTTGGCCTGGCTGATCAACCGGGCGGTGAAATTCTTCCATTCCGTGTCGATGGCGCGCTTGTGCCAGATCGTCGGCGTGGTCGAGACGCCGCCGGCGGGGAAGACCACGAGACAACCGCCCTGCATCAGATGCGCCTTGGCTTCGGCGCGCGATCGCAGATTGGTCTTCAAGGCCTCTTGGGTCTCGGCGAAGTCGACCGGCAGGAGGAATTCCTTGACCTCTTCGGCGCGCAGCAGCACCGCGTTGGTGAGCACGCGAAAATCCTCGCGCACGCGGCTGACGATCTCGCAGACGATCAATCCGTCGAGCACGCCGAAGGGATGGTTGGCGACGATCACGAGCGGCCCCGACTTGGGCCATGACGCCAGCGCTTCTTCGTTGTAGACGAGCTTGAGTTCGAGCTTGCGGATGGCGGCCGACCAAAAGCTTTCGCCGGGTACCGGGTGGGCGCGGTTCTCCTCGTAAAGCCATTTCAGATAGGGCTGGCCCGTGATGCGTTCGATCAGCCGGATGAAGAACCGCTTCAGCCGCGGATCCGCCGGATCGGCATAGGAAAAGGTATCGATTTCCGCGGGCGATTCAGCCATGGCGGGTATTCTGTCATGGCCTGAGAAAGCGGACCACCCGTCATGCACACAATGTCATGGCCCGCCGGAGTGCGGGCCACCTAGGTGGGGCCGAGGTTTGGAGTTGAAGAGCGAGGCGGCGCGTAAATCTCTCGACACTGGGACGCTGTCACCTGGGTGGCCCGCACTCCGGCGGGCCATGACAGTAGAGCTACCCAAACCGCTTCTTCAGCCAGTCAATCAAGGTCGTGTTGAACTCGCCTTCAGCGCTCCGCGGCCGGCCGAAACGATTGCAGCCATTTTAGGATCTGCGGTGCCGCGGCGAGGATGGAATGGTCGTGGTCGCCGCTGCCGACGTTCACAGCGCGGATGTCGGAACCTCGCGCCGCTATCTGGCGTGCGGTCGTGGTCGCTTCCAGCGGAAGGACGTCGACGTCATTCGTTCCGTAGTAGAGGCGGATCGGTGCCTTGGCAGCCCAGTCGCCCATCTCGTTTGCGGCCAACGCGTCGACCAGCCAGTGGTGGCCGGTGCCGTCAAGGGCTTTCAGGACTTCGGGCCTGAAAAGCGCGCGCGGATCGCGCGGCAGCGCCTTGATGACGTCGTCGACTTCGTGCGGCGTGTCGAACAGCCTGGGCACGAGCTGCGCATATTCCGGTGTGAAAGCCGTATCCAGCGGGTGACCGTAGCGTGTCGCATAGCCGCGTACCCACAGTGCAAGATAGGTGGACGCATTGCGCGAAGCACCCTTGAGCGTCCAGCGAATGCTGATGGAGCGCAGATTGAACGCGCCGGCAATGGCGGCGTCGGCGAGCACCGTCTCGCCCGAGGCCTCAAGCGCGCGCTGCGCCGCAAAGTTGGCATAGGCGCCTTCTGAAAAACCGATCAGAAAGGGAGGGCTCGCCGGCACGCCCCGTATGTGACGGACGGCATGGATCATGTCCACGACGGCGCGAGCCATGTCGTCGGCGACATAATAGGTATGAGGCCGCAGCGAAACGCCAAGCCCGTCATAGTCGGGCGCGATGGCGGCATAGCCATTGCCCGCGAACACGATCGCGGCCGCAAGGCCATCCGTGCTGAGATTCGAAGGCACGAATTGGCGGTTCGACGTCGTGCCGTGCTGGAAGCTGACGAGACCGCGCGCCGGCAAACCACGCGGCAGCGCGAGCAACCCGCTCAGCCGGATCGGCTTTCCGGCCGCATCGCTGGACCGATAGATGATGCGGTAGCAATCGATGGTGTCGGCTGCGCTGACGCCATTCACGCCGGCAAGCCAGAGCAAGACATTGGAATGCAGCGAGACGTACGTCTTGAGCGGGGCGATCTCGATAGGGCCGGCTTCCTTGCCGTCCGTCTGCAACGGCGGCGCCGAGCACCCTGCGACCGCGGTGACGACGGCTGCGGCGGCAAGGTGTCGGATCAGGCGCAAGAACGTCTGCATGCGCTCCTTCATCAGGTAGCGGGTTGATTTAGCTAAACCTCTTCTTCAACCAGTCGATCATGATCTTGTTGAGTTCGTCCGGATGTTCCTGCTGGGTCCAGTGGCCGCAATCCTTGATCAGCGCCTTCTCCAGGTCGGGCACGAAGCGTTCCATCCCGTCCGCCATGGCCGGTGAGAGCACCACATCGTCCTCGGCCATCACCATCAGGCCCGGCACGTGGACCTTCTGCTCCATCGTGCCGCTGCGTTCCCAGTTGCGCGAGAAGTTGCGGTACCAGTTGATGCCGCCGGTGAAGCCGGTGCGCGTGAAAGTGTCGACGAAGTATTTCATCTCCTCGTCGTTGAGCAGAGGTTGGCCGCCGCCCCAGCCGCCTTCATCGGCCTCCAGTGCCTTGACGAGGGCGAGGTTGCGCTGTTCGGCCGGAAGCTTGGCATAGTCGGCCGCCTTCATGCCGGACTTGCGCATGAAGAAGCGGAACGACTTGCCGACATCCTTGGCGAGCGCCGCGTCGGCGACACCGGGTTTCTGGAAGTAGACGATATACATTTCTTCGCCGAACATGGTGCGCATGGCGAGGATGGGATCGATCGGCGCGCGCGCCAGGAACGGCGTGTTGACGCCGATCACGCCGCGCACCCGCGTCGGGTGAAACAGCGGCATCTGCCACACGACGAGGCCGCCCCAGTCATGGCCGCAGAAGATCGCGTCCTTCAGGCCGAGCGCGTCGAGCATGCCGGCCAGATCGTCCGTCAGATGCGTCATGTCGTAGTCGGTGATGGGTTCGGGCCGCGAGGTGCGGCCATAGCCGCGTTGGTCCGGTGCGATGGCGCGAAAACCGGCCGCCGCCAGCGCCGGAATCTGGTGACGCCAGGAATAAGCCAACTCGGGAAAACCGTGGCACATGACGACCGGAACGCCGTGCTTCGGCCCGGCCTCATACACCGCCATGTCGATGCCGTTGGTCTTGATCATTGTTGGTTCTGGAAAGGAAACCATTGGATTCTCCTCGTTCTCGGTATTTGTGCTCTCATCCTTCGACAGTTCATAGCACCAGCGTGTGAACCAGGATGTGGACCTAGCTAAGATCCTCATGCTGAGCTTGTCGAAGCATCACGCGGCAATGTTGAGCAGGGCAAGCATCTGCGCCCGGTCGGGACCCGCCTTGGGCGGATAGAGGCCGCGCGATTTTTTCTCGGACGCGGACGTGGCCCAGACCCTGAGAATGCGTGCCATGATCGCGGGCCGCTTCATGAAGGCCGTGGGCTCGTCCAGCATGTGGAACACGCGGCTGAGCGCGCGGCTCACTTCCACATCGCCGCGCTGGGCAGGCATCAGCCCGTCTTCGGCGAAGCTCTTGGCAAGACGCGCGCGGTATCCCGCCTGATAGTTCGGATTGCGTTCGTGCTCGGCTCTGCGAATGGCGTTGAGATCGAGCGACACCATGGAATCGAAATAGGGCCGGATCGACGCTGTCAGCTCGCGGTCATAGACTTTCGCGCGCTCGATCGGGTCGGTCGACGCATCGAGCGAACCACGCAACAGATGCGCCTCTACCACGCCGGAGGAGCAACCGCGGCCATAGAGCGGGTTGGTTCGAATCGCCGCATCGCCGATGGCGAAGAAGTTGAGCGCCTGCGGCTCGCCGGCCTTCAGATAGTGCCGCCAGACATTCTGCAGATTGCCCATGGCGAAGACCTGGCTAACCGGTTCGGCACGCTCGGGATTCATCCAGCGGGCCGCGCCGGGCAGCGCCATGCAGATCGCGTCGAAATTCTCCGGCTTGATCACAGCCAGGCGCATTTCGGTTTCGATTTCCGGCGTGGCCAGGGTGACCGAGAAGTGCCGGTTGTCGGCAATGAAGACGCCGAACTTGATGTAGCCCAGATCCGCGCCACCGGCCGCGCCGTCGCGCGGCGGCTCGTTCTGACCGTTGCGCAGCTTGTAGTGCCGCGTGTAGTAGAGAATTCCGCAGGGACTCGACTCTTCGTGAACTTCGACGCCTTCGTCGCGCAGCCAATCGGGAAAGGAGGTGTTGCGTCCCGACGCATCGACCACGACATCGGCGCGCATCTCTTCAAGCGCACCGTTGCGCTCGACCTTGAGACCTTCGACGTTGATTCGGCCATTGTCGCGCCGCGCGATCAGACCGCGCACGCCGGCGTCGCTGATGAAGCTCACCCCCGGCAGCTTGGCCGCATAGCGCCGCATCACGAGTTCCAACGTGGTGCGGCGGCTGAAGAGAAGTTTCAGATCTTCATCGCCCTGGACCCGCACATACGAATGGGCGAGCGGCGGCGGCAAGCCATCCTCGAAGCCGAACAGGCGCGTGCCCTCGCGCAACAGCTCCGCCATCAGGTCGGGATAACGTTCGCGGATCAGCGTGGTGAGGCGGCCGATGAACGCGTGGCTGTGGCGCAGCTGCGTTGCGCCCTTGCGCTCCCAATTGTAGAACGCTTCTTCAGACGATCCTTCCGGCGGCGCCGGATCGCGGTCCAGGATCGTCACGTCGCGCGCGCCACCGCCGAGCGCCAGCGCCGCGCCCAATCCGGCAATGCCGCTGCCGGCGATCAGAACCTTTTCCTTCATACGCATCACATCTTCAATCGCGTTGCGGCAAAGGCGAGAAAGCCCCAACCGATAAGAAAGCACACGCCGCCGAACGGCGTGACCAGTCCGAGCAGCTTCGTGCCCGTCAGCGCCAGAAGATAGAGGGAACCGGAAAATAGCAAAATGCCAGCCAGGAAAAATCCTGCTGCGGCCGTGGCCGGAGTTGCCGCAAAGTCACGTATGGCGAACGCGGCAAAGCCGATCGCCAGCGCATGATACATGTGATAGCGGGCGCCCGTCTCGAACACCTGCAGCGCATGCGGATCCAGCCGCGCCTGCAGCCCGTGCGCGGCGAACGCGCCTGCCGCAACGGCAAGCGCGCCATTGATGGCAGCGACGAGCAACCAGACATTCATGCGCAGCCGCAACCGCCAGGGCCATGATGTTCGTGCGTCACCGGCTCGCGCGACTTGGCCAGCGCGCCCTTGGAGATCTCCGCTGTCGCGGCGAAATCGGCGCGCGCTTCGGCCATCGCGGCCGGATCGGCCATCAGGTCGAGCGCCGTCATGGCCAGCGACTTGGCGCCATCGATCACGGCGGCGTCGCCCTTGTCCGACGCGGCATAGCGCGCGAATTCGGGATTGTGGATGATGACGCCGGCGGGCGCGATGCCGAGCATGGGATGGATCGATGGCACGCGGTGGCTGACATTACCCATGTCGGTCGAACCGGAATAGCCCGGCGGCAGATCCTTCACCGGATAGAATTCGCGCCCGATGGCGATTGCATTCTTCTCGTACAGGTTCGCCATCGGCCAGTTGGTCTTCATGTCAAGATAGTCGGTGTCGCCCCACGTCGCTTCCATGCGGCAACCGGTCGCCAGCGCGCCGGCTTCGAAACAGGCCTGCACGCGCTGCTTCAACGGCGCCAGTTCATGGGCATCGACGGCGCGCACGAAGAAGCGGCACGCGGCACGCTCGGGCACGATATTCGGTGCCAGGCCGCCTTCGGTGATGATGCCGTGAATGCGTTCGGTGTTGCGGATGTGCTGACGCAGCTGCGCGATCGACTGATAGGCCGTGACAACGGCGTCGAGCGCGTTCAACCCGCGATAGGGCAGTGCGGAGGCGTGCGCCGAGCGGCCGTGATAGACGACATCGACCTCGGCGATCGCGATGCACGGCATGGTGACCAGATTCATGTTGGCCGGATGGATCATCATCGCGGCATCGCAGCCGTCGAAGGCGCCCTGGCGCGCCATGATCTCCTTGCCGCCGAAACGTTCCTCGGCCGGCGTGCCGAGATAGCGCACGCGGCCCGGCAGCCGGCCGTTGAGCTTGGCGAGCGCGAGCGCCGCGCCGAGGCCGGAGGTGGCGATGATATTGTGGCCGCAGGAATGACCGATGCCAGGCAGCGCGTCGTACTCCGAAAGGATGGCGATGTTCGGTCCGCTCGCCTTGCCGAACTCGGCGGCATAGGCCGTGCGCAGGCCGAAGGCCTCGCGCTGCACTTTGATGTCCTGGCGTTCGACGGCGTCGGCAAGCCGCGCGGCGGCGAGAAATTCTTCCAGCGCCAGCTCGGGCTCGGCATGGATGGCGTGGCTTATTCCAAGCAGCTCGTCGCGCATCGCGTCGACCGCGGCGCAGACATCTTTCTTGAGTGAATCCAAGGACATAGGGAGACCTTTCCTCCAGACCGGGGCATCATAGACAGTCTCTTCCTGCTTTGCGAAGGTCGCTGCATGACCCAGTTCGCAACCGCCGCAGACGGCGTGCGCATCGCCTACGAAACCGTCGGCGACGGCATGCCGATCGTTTTGGCGCATGGCTTCGCCTCGGACCGCAAACAGAACTGGGCGAATGTCGGATGGTACGACACGCTGGCGGGCGCAGGATTTCGCGTCGTGGCGCTGGATTTTCGCGGCCATGGCGAAAGCGACAAGCCGCACGAGGACCGCCTCTACGGCGACAGGATGCTCGGCGATGTGCTCACCGTCATGGCTGCGGAAGGGATAGGGCGCGCCGATCTGATGGGTTATTCGATGGGCGCCATTCTCTCTGTCGGGTTGTTGCTGACGCAGCCGCAGCGTTTTCGCCGTGCCGTGCTGGCCGGCATCGGTGAGACCTACTTCAATGAGAGGATCGCACGCCGGCGCGGGATCGCTGACGCGCTGCGTACGTCCGATCCGGCCACGATCAGCGATCCCACGCAAAAGGCATTTCGCGACTTCGCATCGCAAGGCGGCAAGGACATCGCCGCGCTCGCCGCCTGCATGAGCGCGGATCGGACCATGTATACGCAGCAGCAACTCGCAACGTGCAAGACGCCCGTTCTCGTGGTTTCCGGCGAGAATGACACGCAGGCCGGATCGTCCGACGTGCTCGCCGCCGCCTTCGCCGACGGGCGCGCCGTCACCGTACCGCGGCGCGACCACATGACGGCGGTGGGCGACAAGGTCTACAAGGAAGCGGTGTTGGAATTTCTATCCTGACCTGTCATTCCCGGCGAGCATTGCGCAGCACTGCGAGGGAAGGGAACCCAGGTCGTGGAGCATTCCGGAGCGGAATGGCCTGCTTGGCCTTTCCTGGCATCGCGCTGGATGCGGGAGGCTCGCCGGGGATGATTTTGGTTTAATGATGAGATCAAGTCAGGTGACGAAATGAGTGCCATAGAGGAAAAAACTTCCCCAAAACCGTCCGCCAAGCTGGAAACCAACCCATTCGACTGGACCGATCCGCTGCTGATCGATCACGATCTAACAGTTGAAGAGCGCATGGTTCGCGATAGCGCGCGCGACTATGCCCAGGACAAGCTTGCCAGCCGCGTCAAGCTCGGCTTTCGTCACGAGACGTTCGATCGCGCCATCATGACGGAAATGGGAGCGCTCGGCATGCTCGGGCCGACCTTGCCGGAAACCTATGGTTGCGCCGGATTGAGCTATGTCTGTTATGGCCTCGTCGCGCGCGAAGTGGAGCGGGTCGACTCGGGATACCGCTCCGCGATGAGCGTGCAGTCCTCGCTCGTGATGCATCCGATCTACGCCTATGGCACCGAAGAGACGCGGCGCAAATATCTGCCCAAGCTGGCAAGCGGCGAATTCGTCGGCTGCTTTGGTCTGACGGAGCCGGATCATGGTTCGGATCCGGGCGGCATGCGAACGCGCGCGGTCAAGGAAGCCAACGGCTATCGCCTCAACGGCACCAAGATGTGGATCACCAATTCGCCGATCGCCGATGTCGCGGTGGTGTGGGCCAAACTTGACGATGTCATCCGCGGCTTCGTGGTCGAGCGCGGCATGAGGGGATTCTCCACACCGAAGATCGAGGGCAAATTTTCGTTGCGCGCATCGGTGACCGGCGAAATCGTGCTGGAGGATGTGCTGGTGCCGGAAGCGAACTTGCTGCCGAACGCGCGCGGGTTGGGCGGGCCGTTCGGCTGCCTCAACCGGGCGCGCTATGGCATCGCCTGGGGCGCGATGGGGGCGGCGGAAGCGTGCTGGCACGCGGCGCGCCAGTACACTTTGGAGCGCAAGCAGTTCGGCCGCCCGCTCGCCGCCACGCAGCTGATCCAGAAAAAGCTGGCCGACATGCAGACGGAAATCACGCTTGGCCTGCTCGGCGCCTTGCGCCTTGGCCGGCTGATCGATTCCGGCCATGCGGCGGTGCCGGCAATCTCGCTGCTCAAGCGCAACAATTGCGGCAAGGCGCTCGCCATCGCGCGCGAGGCGCGCGACATGCATGGCGGCAACGGCGTGTCGGACGAATATCCCGTCATCCGCCATGTGCTGAACCTGGAGGCGGTCAACACCTATGAGGGAACGCATGATGTGCACGCACTGATCCTCGGCCGCGCACAGACGGGCATCCAGGCGTTCAACTGATGGCGGGGCCGGGTTCCGCGAAAGAGTGCCTCGCCGCTTTCGAAGCGGCGTTG
>JANYBR010000359.1 GCA_025360685.1 Pseudomonadota bacterium | reverse complement strand
CAACGTTTCGCCGCGATCATCGAGGAACTCGCAACCCTGGGCACGAATTTCGGCCAGAACGTTCTGGCCGAAATTCGTGCCCAGGGTTGCGAGTTCCTCGATGATCGCGGCGAAACGTTGCCGCGCCCCGCCCTCAAGCTTTGCCCCCGCGCGCACGAAATCGAGATGATAGCGCTCGAGCACCCGCAGGCTCTCAGCGTCCAGTTTCAGGTTCGCACGCTCGTTCTGCAGCGCGTCTATGCGCCTAAAGAGCTGGGCATTGAGATAGATCTCGTTCCAATGCTTGGCGAGAATGGGTGCCATGTCGCGTTCGATCTGCTGCAGCGCGTCGTTGGTGTGCGAAGCGGCAAGGTTGCTGAACACCGCTTCGACCTTGCTGAGGAGTCGGCCGCTGTCTTCCAGCGCGACAATGGTGTTCGCGAAACTAGGGGCGGCGCTGGCGTTGGCGATGGCGGCGATCTCGCGCGCATGCTCGGCGGTGGCGCGCGCATAGGCCGGGCGGAAATGCTCCGGCGCGATACGCTCGAAGGGTGGCGCGCCGAAGGGCGTGGTCCATTCCTGGAAAAACGGATTTGAAGACATGTCTGCCCATGGGGATGAAGGAGGAGAATTCTAACAAGTTCTCGGTGCCGCAACAGGCACCTATAGAGCGTCGGACGCATATTTGGCTTTTGGCAAGCAGGCCATGCCGCAAATGGCCTTCACCGACAGTTGAACGCACGGCGCGCTGAATTAAGTCAAGCTTCCTTACTGTGCAAACCGCGCTCTATATTGTTTATTTGGTGGGCCGCCCGGCCCGGCTCAAGGGATAGGGGACCATTCAGCATGAGATATCCAAGGATCACGGCCATCATTCTGTCGATCGCGGCCGCTGGCGCCACGCTAGCCGTTGGCGCGACCAAGCCCGCGCACGTCAAGCCCGCCCCGGCTGTCGAAGCGCCGGTCGACCCCGCCTATATGTGGGATCTGAGCGATCTCTATGCCTCGTCGGATTCGTGGACCGTCGAGCATGATCGCGTAAAAGCCGTCACCGATACGCTCGACAAGTACAAGGGCACCCTGGGCAAGAGCGCCAAGGACATGCTCACCGCACTTGACGCCATCAGCGCCGTGCAAAGGGCCGACACGCGACTGGCAGCCTATGCCGGACTGAAGGCCGACGAGGACGTGCGTATCGCCGTCAACCAGGAACGCCAGCAGCTCGCCGCCTCGCTGCAGACTCAGTTGGGCGAAAAGACCGCCTGGGTTACGCCGGAAATTCTGACAGTTGGCGCCGACAAGGTGCACAAGTTCGAGAAGGACAATCCGGAGCTGGCGCATCGTTTCGACTTTTATCTCGACAATGTGCTGCGCAACGCGCCGCACACGTTGAGCACCGAAACGGAGGGCGTGCTGGCGTCCGCAGGCGATATTCTTTCGCAGCCCAATGCGATCTACAGCGTGCTGGCCAACGCCGAAGCGCCGTTCCCGACAGTCAAACTGGCGGACGGAACGACCGTCACGATCAATCAGGGCAGTTACTCGAAATACCGCCAGTCTGCGAACCGCGCCGACCGCAAGAAGGTGTTCGATGCCTTCTGGGGCATGTGGAAGAAGTATGAGGGAACGCTCGGCGCCACCCTGACCACGCAGGTGATGGGCGAAGTGTTCAACGCCAGGGTGCGTCACTTCCCCAATTCTCTGGCCGCGGCAGTCTTCGCGGATAACATGCCCGAGGCGGTTTACCGCCAGCTGGTGGCGCAGGCCAATGCGGGCCTGCCGACGATGTATCGCTATCTGAAACTGCGCAAGAAGCTGCTCGGCATCACGGACAATCTTGCCTACTACGACATCTATCCGACGATGTTCAAGCTGAACGAGCCGCTGCGTTTCACGGTTGCAGATTCCGAACGCATTGGCCTCGACGTCACGGCGGCGTACGGCCCGGAATATGTCGCCAAGCTGAGCCAGGGATTTTCCGGACGCTGGATGGACGTGCTGCCGCGCACCGGCAAGGCGGGCGGCGCCTATATGCAGGGCGCGGCCTATGACGTGCATCCCTTCCTGCACCTCAATCACAATTACGATTATGAAGCGCTCTCGACATTCGTTCACGAATGGGGTCACGGCGTTCACACCTTGCTGACGCATGACGCGCAACCATTCGAGAAGTCGAACTATTCGACCTTCACCGCCGAGACGGCCTCGATCACCAACGAGATGCTGCTGAACGACTACATGGTGGCGCATGCGAAGAACGACGCCGAGAAGCTGTACTATCTCGGCGAAGCGCTGGAACTCATGCGCGCCACGTTCTTCCGCCAGACCATGTTCGCCCAGTTCCAGCTCGCCATCCACGAAGAGGTCGAGCAAGGCCGCGCGCTGTCGGGCAAACGCATGTCGGAACTCTATTGCGGCTTGCTGAAGAAATATCACGGCGATGCGCAAGGCGTGATGACCATCGATTCGGCCTATTGCGACGAGTGGGAGTTCATTCCGCACTTCTACTATGGCTTCTATGTCTGGCAGTATGCCACGTCGATGGCCGGCGCTGCGGCCTTCGCCGATGCGATCGAGCATGAAGGTCAGCCGGCGCGCGAGCGCTTCATCGCGCTGCTGAAAGCAGGCGGTTCGGACTATCCGTACGAGATCTACAAGAAGGCCGGCCTCGATATGGCCTCGCCCGACCCCTACAAGGCGCTGCTCGCGCGCATGGACCGCACCATGGACCAGATCGACGCGCTGGAGGCGAAGGCGCATTGAAGGGCGACCCAAAACCGTCATCCCGGCCGAGCGAAGCGAGAGCCGGGACCCACCAGGACGTTGTCACGCTGGGTCGCGGCTCTGCGCGCTGCTAACGCAGCACTTGGCCGGGATGACAGTTCAGTTGCGCGCACACAGGTGTTGGATAAGTCCGACTTGAAACGCTGCCATTTAACGCGGCAATCGCTGATCGTGCTTGTAAATTCGCTCTAACATTAAATTACTTATCCACACTTACGAAAACGGCTTCGCGCACCTATCTCGTTCTCTCAGACATTGGAGAACGCACTTGCCGCCCGATCATCGCTACCGCCTCGACCACGGGCTGCCGCGCGTACCGCTGCGAAGACGCCGCGAGACCAAACAGGTGTGGATGCAAGCTCGCGTGCATCTGCGCAGACGACGTCCATGACAGCGGATCGTTTGGCGAACACCGTAGAGGTTGAAGCGAAAGTGCTTGCTGGTTGGTTCTTGAGTGCTCCTGCCGCCTGCCTGCTTGGTCGCTCGAGAACCAGGGCGGGCAGCCCCGGGCGACGGCACAGATAGCGTGCAGATACTCCGGAGACGCCCGCCTTATTTTTTTGTCTAGCGGATTTCGAACACGACCGTCACATTTGCCGTCACGCTCTGTTCGCCGGCAGCGGTTGGCGTCGCCATCGAGACAGGTGCTGCCATCAGCGCCATGCGGTCCATGGGCCGTGGTGTTTCGATCGTTCCTTCCTGGATCGACACGACGGAGCCAAGCGACACGCCCGCCGCATGCGTGTAGGTCTGCGCCCGCTTGACCGCGTCGGCTATGGCTGCTTCGCGCGCTGCTGCGAGCAAGTCGGCCGGGTCGCGGATGGAAAAGCTGACGGAATTGATCTGGTTGGCGCCCGAACCAACCAGCGCGTCGAGCGCCGGTCCGAGCGTCTTGACGTCGTCGAGCGTCACATCGACCTGGTTGGAGACCTGATAGCCGACAATGTGCTGCGGCCCCGTCGCATTCTGGTTGTAGGGCGGATATTGCGGCGACACCGAGAAGTTCGACGTCTGGATCGACTTCTCCGGCACACCCAGGCGCTTGAGCGTGGCAAACACGCCGTTCATTTTTCGCGCGTTCTCGGCCAGGGCGGTGGCGGCGGTGGCCGCGGTCGTGGTGACCCCTGCCGACAGCTGCACCTGATCCGGCGCGCCCTTGGCCTCACCCGCGCCGCTGACCGTAATAGTGTGCGGAAGGTCGGCGGCCTGTGCGGCGGCGAGCGGCGCAAGGGCTGCGATCAGGCAGAGGCCGGCAAGGGCGGCAAGACTGGCATGACGTTTCATGGCGGGATCCTCTCAAATGATAGTTCGGACGCTCCGGTCCGCGCGCGGCGAAACTGGGGCGCCTCTGGGGCGGATCATAGGCCAGCGGAACACAATGCCGCGAGCCGGATTGTTTCTGGCCACAGCGAAATCCTGCTATGGGACGGGCCGGGGCCTGTAGCTCAGGTGGTTAGAGCTGACCGCTCATAACGGTCTGGTCGCAGGTTCGAGTCCTGCCGGGCCCACCAGCCAGTCCACCGAATCCGTCCCCGAACGGCTTCAGTGCAGAGAATCGGACTTCTCCGCGCCAATTGGCGCTTCGCGCAACAGAACGTG
>JANYBR010000316.1 GCA_025360685.1 Pseudomonadota bacterium | reverse complement strand
GGTTCACTCATGTTGCTGTCTCCCGGTTTGGTTGGGGATGCACAGTCTGCGCAGGCCTCGTGTAAAATGGTATGCCCCTGCATATGCGGCCACCGCCGCGACGGCCAGGGGTGCCTGCGATAGACAAATCGATCACGCTATCGACGCGGCTGGACGGTCGAGCTAAGTCGCTCCCGATTTCAAGCGGGGCCGCTAACTAGTGCGGAATCTGAGGGCCCATCAGATATTCGGCGGCCGCTATAGCCATCACGGCAACAGCAATCCAGACCCATCGCGGTGTTGACCCCAGGTTCATGACAAGGCTTCCAGCATATCCAACTTCGAAGCGACCTCCGCAGCTCAGGGCAGGGAACGTACGGACACGCGTAGTGCACCCCTACGTTTCCAGGACAAAGACGGCAACGATTCATGTCCCTGTCTTCACCGGAGCGGAGCACGCGAACTCAATAGGAGTGCGGTACGACCGTCTGCGGGCCTCCGCTGTAACGGTGCGACGTCATGGCTTTTGGCGCCATAGCGAAGGCATCGCTCGGAGTTGTGATCTGTCTGGTTGCGTGGGGCACGCTTGATTTGGGGCCACCTGAATACACGTGCTGGTCAAGGCGGGGAGCCTCGAGCCTCCCCCGCCACGCTGGACGTGGCCAGGAATGGCGCGACGAGCGCGGCCGCGACAATGTATTTGATGGTCATGATTTTCCTTCGGCGTTTGATCGAAAGCGCTTGATATGCACTCTCATTAAATTAGTTCGGAGCGGGATGCCCACCGGTTACAGGTCGCAGAGATATTTTGAGCCGATACTATGCGCCGCCTCGCAATGTAGCCATGCAAGTGAATGCCAGCTCGTATCAGGCGATTTCTGACGACACAATTCTCGACCCCACCGTCTCTGCGGTCTTGCAAGACGAACGGTGGATATCGGCATCCCCCTCAAGCGACTGCGCTGGGAAACCCCCAGGGAAATGCGCCGACGATCCCGTTTCGCGCTAGGCGCGGAAGCTTGCCCGCTTATTCGATCACCCGGTCGGCCAGGGCGAACGGCGCGGACTGCATAGTAGCGGGCGATCGCCTTCTCGATCTTCGTTCGCTTCGTGAAAAATACCATCGCACGCGAATCCAATCGGCACTTGGAAATGCCAAAAAGCCACGATTATCGTGCTACGATCGCTTCGAATTCGCCTCGCATCGCGTCTTAAAGAAATGACCGAACGCCCATGAAGGCCCCTGGCGCCAACATCATCGATGCGTTGCTGCCAGCTGAGATGGCGCTCGCCTGCGAGACCGCGGGTGTCGCCAAGGCCGGGCGTGACGTGCTCGCACTCATCGTTTTGGGACTGCTTGCGGGCGCCTTCATCGCGTTTGGCGCGGTCTTCATGACGGTGGTTTTGACCGGAGCCGGCGAACTCCCATGGGGCGTTGCACGCCTATTGGCCGGTGTTGTCTTTTCGCTTGGACTTATCTTGGTGATTGTGTGCGGTGCCGAGCTATTCACTGGTGACGCGCTGATGATCGTGGCCTTTGCCAGCCGTCGCATCACGTTCGGTGCGCTACTCCGTGCCTGGTCATTGGTCTATCTCGGCAATATCGTCGGCGCGGTGGGCACGGCCACGTTGGTGTTCCTCGCCGGGCAACACGGGTTTGGCGGCGGAGCTGTCGGCAAGACGGCGCTCGCCATTGCTACGGCCAAAGCAGCCTTGCCGACGATCCAACTGTTCTTCCTGGCCGTGCTTTGCAATGTTCTGGTCTGTCTCGCTGTGTGGATGTCGTTCGGGGCGAGAAGCACAACGGATAAAGTGATGGTTATCATCCCGCCCATCGCGGCCTTCGTCGCCGCCGGGTTCGAGCACTCGATCGCCAATCTCTATCTGCTGCCCTACGGCCTTGCGATTAAATGGTGGGCCGGGCCGGAGTTCTGGGCCGCGATCGGACAGGGTGCGGCGGCCTATCCGCAACTGACTGCAAGCGGAGCGCTCCATAACATCGTCGTTGCAACAATCGGCAATCTCGTCGGCGGCAGCCTGATGGTGGGCGTAGTCTACTGGTTCGTGTATCTGCGCCGACGCGCTTAACGCAGGCGCTATCCGCTAGACTAGGCCGCAACAAAAAAACACTCCTTCTAGAGCTTCCCGTAGAAAAACAC
>JANYBR010000280.1 GCA_025360685.1 Pseudomonadota bacterium | reverse complement strand
CGCGCGATCCGCCTGATGGCGGACAAAGGCTCTTTCTTCGAGATCGGCCAGTTGTGGGGCACCGACCAAATCGCGGGTCTTGTCCGCTTCAACGGCTATCCGATGGGCGTGATCGCGTCGGACAGCAGGCATGTGAACGGTGGCGCCTTGACCGCCGACGGCTGCGACAAGCTGAGGCGGCATCTGGATATCTGCGATCTCTTTCACCTGCCCGTGCTCAACCTCATCGACAATCCCGGGTTTGCAGTGGGCCTTGAGCACGAAGTCGCAGGAACGATTCGCAAGGGCGGCGAATGGATGATTGCCTTCGCACAGACGAACGTTCCGCTATTCACGGTTATCATGCGGCGCAGTTTCGGCGTCGCCGGCAACAACTTTGCGACGCCGCGTGATGGAAGTGGCACACGAGTCGTATGGCCAGCGGCTGATGTCGGCGGAATTCCACCAGAAGGCGGTATCTAGGCCGCCTACAAACGCCAGCTGGCCGAAGCAAAGGATCCGACCGCCCTGCGCGCCGAGATCAATGCCCGCATTGAAAGCGCAAGGGGGCCGATCGGGCCGCTCAACAAGTTCCAGATGGAAGAGATGATCGACCCGCGAGACACGCGCCGGCTAATCTGCGAGTGGGTCGAAGATGCCTACCGCATTGTCTCGCAGCCTGCCCGTCTTTTGCCACGCGCGCTACAATTCCGGCCCTGAGCTAGAATTCGAGCAATCTCGCCGAAGGATGGTGGAAATTCGGATCGAAATTGCCGAAGATCATCTCTTATAGGCGGAGCGACCCATGTCCAAAACACAGCAGTCTTTCGATGCCATCGTCGTCGGCGCGGGATTCGCCGGGCTCTACATGCTTCATCGCTTGCGCGGCCTTGGCCTCGCCGTTCGCGTACTCGAAGCCGGCGATGGTGTCGGCGGCACGTGGTACTGGAACCGCTATCCAGGTGCGCGCTGCGACGTCGAGAGTATGCAGTACTCGTATCAATTTTCCGATGAGCTGGCGCAGGAATGGAGCTGGAGCGAGCGCTACTCGGCCCAACCGGAAATTTTGCGCTACGCCAACCACGTCGCCGACCGCTTCGATTTGAGAAGGGACATCCAGTTCAACACGGCGGTCACTTCGGCGCACTTTGATGATGGCAGCAATCATTGGGATGTCGGTACCTCCGACGGGACGCACTTGTCGGCGCGTTTCCTCGTCATGGCCACCGGCTGTCTCTCAACTGCCAACCTGCCCCAGATCAAGGGCCGCGAAAGCTTTGCCGGCTCCACCTATCACACCGGCCGCTGGCCGCACGAGGGTGTCGATTTCTCCGCCAAGCGCGTGGGCATCATCGGAACCGGCTCGTCGGCCGTGCAGTCCATTCCGCTGATCGCACAGGAGGCACAACATCTCTTCGTGTTTCAGCGCACGCCGACTTATTCCGTCCCCGCGCACAACGCACCACTCGATCGCGAGGAGGAGAGGCGTATCAAGGCGGACTATCGGGGCTTTCGCGCGCGCGCGGCGCAGACCGTATTCGATATCGACGGCGACTTCAGCGCGACCCCTGCACTGTCCGTCAGCGAGGAGGAGCGCCAACGCGTCTACGAGGAGCGTTGGCGGCAGGGCGGGCTCACCTATCTCGGCGCCTTCGGCGATCTTGTATTGGATTCGAAAGCAAACGAGACCGCGCAGGACTTCGTGCGCCAGAAGATCCGCGAAATCGTCAAGACTCCGAAAGTCGCCGAGGCGCTCATGCCCGATCACGCGGTCGGCACAAAGCGGCTCTGCGTCGACACCAGTTATTATGACACCTTCAACCGTCCGAACGTTACGCTGGTCAATCTCAGGCACACACCCATCGAGGAGATCGTACCCGTCGGCATTCGAACGAGCGAGCGGCTTTTCGAGCTTGATGCCATCGTCTATGCAACGGGCTTTGATGCAATGACCGGCGCGCTCGACCGCATAGACATTCGTGGCGCCAATGGTCTCGCGCTAAAAGAAACCTGGTCCGCCGGACCGAAAACCTATCTGGGAATTGCCACGTCGGGCTTTCCGAACCTGTTTATGATTGCGGCGGGGCCGGGAAGCCCGGCCGTGCTCTCGAACATGATCCCCTCGATCGAACAGCACGTCAACTTCATATCCGACATCATCGGACATATGGGCGAGCGTCAGCTCTCGCGCATTGAGGCGACGCCAGCCGCGCAGGAAGCCTGGGTCGCGCATGTGAACGAAGTAGCGGCGCCAACACTCTTTCCGTCGACCAATTCCTGGTATGTCGGCGCTAACATCCCTGGAAAGCCGCGCATCTTCATGCCCTATATCGGCGGCTATCCGGTCTACGTCCAGAAATGCAATGACGTCGCCGCCAACAACTTCGAAGGCTTCGTATTGAGCGCCAACGCGTGAAATCAGGTTTCCCGCGGGGCCGGCTTACCGGCTCGTCGAGCGGCGCTTTTCTCGACGTCGGAGACGTCGACGACCAGCGTGTCCCCGTGCGACGTTAGCTCGTCGAGAGCATGGGGTTGCATCACGAACATGGACATACTGCCACCCGAGCAGCGGCCGTCGAAACCTGCATTGGTCGCGTGGGCGATTCATGTTTTGACAGCGAGCGGCGCAGTGTTGGCGTTCCTCTCTCTCCTGGCGGTAGATCATGAACGCTGGCGACTTGCGCTGCTTTGGCTGGCTGCCGCTCTCATTGTCGACGGCGTTGATGGACCGTTGGCACGCTGGGCAGGCGTAGTTCGGCGAACGCCCGGTATCAACGGCGCAACGCTCGACCTTGTCGTCGATTACCTGACTTATGTGTTTGTGCCGGCAATGCTGATCTATCGCGCTGGCCTGCTTCCGGCGTCGTATGCAGCGGTTGCCGTCGGCGCGATACTGGTTTCGTCGCTTTATACATTTGCGCGAACCGACATGAAGTCCGCCGACAATTTCTTTCTGGGCTTTCCGGCTCTATGGAACATCATTGCCTTTTACCTCTTTATCTTACAGGCGGGAGCGTTGGCAGGTGCAGTCACGGTCGGCGTGTTCGTGCTGCTAACCTTTGTCCCCATTCATTTCGTCCATCCCGTCCGTGTGCAGAGCTATCAGCCCTGGATCTCCGTCCTGACTGGGCTATGGGGGACAAGCAGCCTTGTCCTGCTGTCACCGGACTTAGGCGTCATTTGGCAGCACGCATTGCTCGCTCTGTCTTTGGCGGGTGCCAGCGCGCTACTTGCAATCGGAGCGCTTCGCACGCTACGCGGCCCGTCAAATAGCGCATGAGCCAGCCGCACGGAGTCCGAATGTCGTCGTGAGACAACACGGATCGCGATCGCAACGAGCTGAATATCTACTTTCGACTCAAAGCGGATATTCGCGTCTGCGCTATCCGAGGCCGCGTTCCATTAGCCAGTCGCCGAACAGTTCGATCCATCTATCGACTGGCAGACTTTGCCGGATCATCCCAAACCCATGGCTGCCGCGAGTAAAGATATGCAGCTCGGCCGGCCGATCGGCATTCGACCAGTCGGCGTAAAGACCTTCGACGACCTTGAACAACAGGCGGTCGTCCTGTGCGATCACGGTGAACAGCGGAGGCGCATCCAAGGGAACCTGTGCGCCTCTCGTCTCTCCACCATAGATGGGTGCGACGAAGGCGAGAGGCTTGTCACGCGGATCCATCGCGATGTCCGCCGTAAGGAACGCTCCGGCCGAAAATCCAACCATGCCGATCCGTTGCGGATCGATATCCCATTCTTTTGCACGCGCGCGGACAAGCGCGATGGCTCGCCGTCCATCGTCGGCGGCAGCTTCCCGCGGAGCGCGCAGTGTTTCGGCCGGGATCAGGTCGCTCAACGACCGTGGCGCCCTCGCTGCTGGCCGGTCAAACGCTATTTGACTGTTCATTGCCGCCATCGCCGCTTCGAACGCTACCGGATCGCCTGGCGTGGCGAGGACGCGATACTTGAGGAGGAACGCAGTATAGCCGCGAGCCGAAAGCCAGTGCGCGACGTCGATGCCCTCGTGCTGCCAAGCAAGGATGCGCCAGCCACCTCCGGGGCAGACGATGACACCGACGCCATTTGACTTAGCAGCCGCGGGACGAAAAACGGTGAGCGTTGACTCGGAGACGTTGCGCAGCATGCGCGTGCCCTCGGCAAGGCCGGGCGGGCCAGCGAATTCGATCTCCGGGCCAACGCCGCCGAGCTTTGTGGGAGGGCCTTCGGGCCACAGCGGAATGATTTCGTCGGAGGCATCGGGCATGGGTAGGGACTTCCTGCATCGGCGTAAGGCATTTTCACGCCGAGTTGGCAGAGACTAGTCGATGAAAGACGCTCGTTCCAGTTCGAACACTATCGGAACAGGCTTTTTGAGAGCCGTTAGCCAACGGCCAATGCTCTTGCTCACCCGCAGCGCAGGTTCAGCTAGAGGGTCACTTGAAAGAGATGGCCCACGCTCAAAATGACTGTCTTCGAACATTGGCTTTCGACCTAAGGCGGCGC
>JANYBR010000276.1 GCA_025360685.1 Pseudomonadota bacterium | reverse complement strand
TGACGAAGATGATGACGCTCTATCTGTTGTTCGACTCGTTGCGGGCGGGCCACATCACGCTCCAGACGCCGCTCACCATCTCGCGACATGCCGCGGCCCAGTTGCCCGTCAATCTCAGTCTTGCGCCCGGCATGACGATGTCGGTCGAAACGGCGATCAAGGCGATCGTGGTGCGCTCGGCCAACGACGTGGCGGTGGCCATCGCCGAAGCCGTCGGTGGGACGGAAGGCCACTTTGCCGAACTGATGACGGCAAGGGCGCGCGAGCTGGGCATGCGCGATACGTTTTATCACAATGCTTCGGGGCTGCCGGACCGCCTGCAGATCACCACCGCCAGCGATCTGGCGATCCTGGCCCGGCGCTTGGCTTACGACTATCCGCAATACTTTCCATATTTCGCGACGCTGAGCTTCAACTATCGCGGCGCCAGCTACTACACGCACGACAATCTGCTCGGCCGGTTTCAGGGCACCGACGGAATTAAGACGGGCTACACCAACGCGTCTGGCTTCAATCTCGTATCGTCGGTTGTGCGCGACGGTGCGCATGTCATCGGCGTGGTGATGGGCGGCGACACGGCGCGCGCGCGCGACAATGAAATGGTGCGGTTGCTGGCCACCACGTTCAAGCGGGTGCAAGCCGATCCGGCGCTGATCGCCCACGGCACGATTCCGTGGCAGAGCCAAAGCGCGCTGCCGGCGATGGCGAACGGCTTGCCGCCGGGTCCGGGTGCGGTTCTGACCGGTCTGCCGGCGCCGGTCGTGCTGCTGTCCGCACCGTCGATCAATATGGCACTGGTGGGCAGCGGTGAGATGAACGAAGACGCCGCCGAGAGCGGCATCGGTCTTGCAGCGGCTGCAGCGTCAGTCACCAATGCCAATTGCGCGCTCCGCGCAATCGATCGGCGCGTTTAATTTTCGTAGCGATGTGCTTCAGTTGAAGCGGCGTTCCCATTCGAACGCGGTGCGGACGATTTCGTCGAGATCCTGATGCGCGGGCTGCCACTTGAGTTCCTGTTTCAGCCGGGTCGAGTCGGCAATCACCGTCGCCGGATCGCCGGCGCGGCGCGACGCCTCGCGCACAGGCAGCGGCGCGCAGGTCAAGCGCTCCACCGCGCAGATCACCTGGCGGACGCTGAAGCCCTGACCGTAGCCGCAATTGTAGACCGTCGAGGCACCGCCACGGCGCAGCGCATCGAGCGCAAGCAAATGCGCGGCGATAAGATCCTCGACATGGATGTAATCGCGCACGCCCGTGCCGTCGGGCGTGGGATAGTCGGTGCCGAAAATGTCCAGGTGTGAAGCCCGCTTCAATGCAACCTGACAGGCGCGCTTGATGAGATGCGTCGCGCGCGGTGTCGATTGTCCAGTCCGCAGTTTGGCATCGGCGCCGGCGACATTGAAGTAGCGCAGCGCCATGAAGCGAAAGTCGTGGGCGTGGGCTGCGTCCTCGAGCATCCACTCGGTCATCAGCTTGGATCGGCCATAGGGATTGATCGGCGCCTTGTGGGCATCTTCTGCGATCATGCCGCCATCACCGAGGCCATAGACGGCAGCGGTCGAGGAAAAGATGAAATTCCTGACGCCGGTCTCAACGCAGACTTCGGCCAGGGCGCGCGAGACGACCGTGTTGTTGGCATAATAGCGCAATGGTTGCGCAACCGAGTCCGGCACGACAATCGAACCGGCAAAGTGCACCACCGCGTCGACCTTGAAATCTGAGACGATCCGGCGAACCAGCGCCATGTCACCGACTTCGCCCTGCACGAAGCCAGCCTTTTCACTGACCAGGCCGCGGATTCCAGTCGACAGATTGTCCAGCACGACCACGTCCTCGCCTCGGTCGAGCAGTGCGTAGGTCATGTGGCTGCCGATATAGCCCGCCCCGCCGGTCACCAAGACTGCCATCACATGCTCCGTCGCGAAGATCCGGCCGGCCAAAGGCGTCCGCATATCTCCGGTGCCGTCAGTCAATCAGAACATCGTTTGCCAAATGCGTAACACCAGCCAGTTTTTGGCCCGGTGACCGCACACCGGAATGTGTAAGATTAAATTACAATATCTCAAATGCCGCCGTGTTAACTCATTGATATTCCAACGGTGAAGAGCATGGCCTGAATATTGGTCACTAACCACGAATAATCGGCTTCGCCGGGAATTTGGCGTGTGCCCGACCCTAGGAGAGTGCACAAATGAAGTCTCTCAATCTATTTGGGCTGCTGAGCGTGTTCGCACTGGCGCTTTTCGCAGCGGGGTTGGGAAATGCTCAGGCAACTACGATGTACACCGACCTGGGCGCCTGGGAGGCTGCCGCCAGTACCTTTACGGAGACTACAAGCGTCGGCTTGGACGGTGCCACAGTAGGTGGCGTCACGTTGAATGACGGAACCACCCTTGGTTTCAACGAAGCGCTGAACTATAGCGACGATCGGTAGTACCTGGGCCACCTGGTGCTGCGGCTATACTGGTGAGGTGACGGCTTCGAACCTCGCGGGACCTTTTGATACGGAGACGTGGTCGATCTCTTCGGTGAGCGGATTTGGGATGTTTATCGAGCCTGATAGGTTTGCAGAATTCGATATAACAGTCTTGCTGAGCTCCAGCGACGTGGTGACCCGCACCGTCAATGGGACCGGCGGAGCACTGTTTTTCGGCTGGATTGGATCGGGGATCACCGGTTTGACGATATCAAGCACCAGCGATTTTGCCGAAGGCGGCTGGTTCACGACCGGCGCGTCGGCGTCTGTTCCCGAGCCGATCACGCTTTCCCTGTTTGGTGTTGGTGTTGCTGGCGCAGCCGCTTTGCGGCGTCGCAAGAAGAAGTCCATCTGACCGCGAACCTCTGCGCGTCCATGCGAGCACGGCGGCCCAACCGGCCGCCGTTACTTTTAGTGCGCTAGCTGCCACCGATCCTCGCAACTCCCTATTTTGGCCGGCAGCCTTGAGGCGCGACAGCAGCGTGATATTTTTACAATGAAAAATTGTAAATATTGAGCCGAAACAGTGGCCTGTTTAGGACTTTCGCGATCTCAGCTAGCCTGCTTGGAGACTTAACGATACGTTAACGTTTTCCGGAACTTGGCCATGAGTCGTAAATTTAAGATCATCGCGACGTTCGCCTTGGCAGCGTCATTGACGTGTCCTTACGCTGCAGTTGCACAGCCGAGCGGCGGGACTGTCGTCGTTGGTGGCGCCACCATCTCGGCGCCGAGCGCTACTTCGACCATCATCAACCAGACGACCAGCGCCGCGGTCATCAACTGGCAGAGTTTCTCGCTCGCCACCGGGTCGAGCGTCCTGTTCAACCAGCCGAGTTCGGCCGCGATCACCCTGAACCGAGTGCTTGGCGCGGGGACGTCCCAGATTTACGGCAGCCTGCAGGCCAACGGCCAGGTCTGGATCATCAACTCGAACGGAATCCTGTTCGGCAAGGGCAGTCAGATAAACGTCGCTGGTTTGCTCGCGACCACTTCGGACATCGCTGACAGCGATTTCGCGGCGGGCCGCTACAATTTCAATTCGCCGTCAGCCAACTCGTCCGCATCGATCGACAATGCAGGGACTATTCGTGTCGCGAACGGCGGATCGGCCGTCCTCTCAGGCAACCATGTCGGCAATCAGGGACTCATCCAGGCTGATGCCGGCAAGATCGTGCTTGGTGGCGCCAATGCCTTTACCGTCGATTTCGACGGCGATAATCTTTTGCGCTTCGAGATTTCGGCACCTGTGTCGCAAACGCCGACCGATGCGAACGGCGCGGCGCGTCCGGAGATTGTCTCCAACAGCGGAACCCTGACCGCTTCCGGTGGGACTATTCTCATGACGGCGCGCGCCGCGGCCAACGTT
>JANYBR010000261.1 GCA_025360685.1 Pseudomonadota bacterium | reverse complement strand
CCGGCGGCCGGCCGGCCGTGCTGCGCGCGGCGGCGGCCGCAGCGGTGGCGCTGATCGTCGTGGCGCTCATCGAGGCGGTGGGCGCGCTTCCTGCGTCGCGCCTTCCGGTCGCGATCTGGGAGATCTATGCGATTTCGGTTCTGGCCGCCGTCATCCAGGCAGCCCTCGTCGCCGCCGCGGCGCAGGATCGCCAGCAGGCCGCCGATCTTGCCGCCGCCCAGGGCGCGGCGATGTACCGTTTTCTCGCCGACAATGCGATGGATCTGATCACGCGCCATTCCTCCGACGGGCGCATCCGCTTCGCCAGTCCGGCGGCACACACGATCCTGGACGTGACGCCGGAATCGTTGGTCGGTCTTGCGCCGGCGGCCCTGGTGCACCCCGACGATCTCAAGGCGATGCAGGCGGCCTTCATGGAGGCGGCCTATTTCGCGCGCTCGGCGTCGGCGGAGGTGCGCATGCGCCGCCGCGACGGCTCCTATGTCTGGGCCGAGATCCGCTGCCGTCCCGCGGCGCCCGTCCACAATGAAGCCACCGACATCGTCGCCGTGACGCGCGACATCTCCGAGCGCAAGGCGCATGAGCGCGAGCTGATCGAGGCGCGCGACCTGGCCGAAAGCGCATCGCGCGCCAAGACCAGCTTCCTCGCCAATATGAGCCACGAGCTGCGCACGCCGCTCAACGCCATCATCGGTTTCTCCGAAGTCATGACGCGCGAGATGTTCGGCCCCGTCGGCAGCCCGAAATATCTGGAATATTCCCGCCTCATCCACGAGAGCGGCGGCCATCTGCTCGAACTGATCAACGGCATCCTCGACATGTCCAAGATCGAAGCGGGCAAGTTCGAGCTCTATGAGGAGCTGTTCGATCTCGAGGAAGTCGCCACTGCCGCCGTGCGCTTCGTCAAGCTGCAGGCCGAACGCTCCGGCGTGGCGCTGAAGCTGATCGTGGCGCCCTCGGCACGCACGATTTTCGCCGACAAGCGCGCGGTGAAGCAGGTTCTGATCAATCTTCTGACCAACGGCGTGAAGTTCACCCCGCGCGGCGGCGATGTGAAGGTGCAGGCGATCCGCGACGCGCGCGGCATCGAATTGTCGGTCAGCGATTCCGGCGTCGGCATTTCGGCGCGCGACCTGGCCAAGCTCGGCAAGCCGTTCGAGCAGGTCGAAGGCGAGCATGTCCGCTCCAAGGAAGGCACCGGACTCGGCCTGGCTCTGGTCAAGGCGTTCGCGGCGATGCATGGCGGCGAAGCCACGCTCGAATCCGTCCTCGGCGAAGGCACCGTCGTGCGCGTGCGGCTGCCCTATGCCGCCGTCGGCGACAACGGCGAACGCCTCGCGCCCAAGGAAGGTAAAGTCATTCCGTTCCGCGCGGCGTAGAGGACATTCCAAACAATTTCGTCATGGCCGGGTTCAACCCAGCCACCCATCCCGCGTGCGTCGGCACGCGGACGAGATGACGATCACCTGGATGGCCCGCCTCCGTACGCTGTCGCTACGGACCGGGTCATGACAATATCGGCCGATGACCCCGCGCCTCAAAGCCGGAATCTTCGTTCGTGCCCTGATCCGCCGCGCGGAAGTGGCGGGCGCGCAGGCCTATGTCGCGCGCAAGGGCTCCGAAGAAGCCGGCGCCGTCTTCATCAAGGTCGCCAAGCTCGATGGCAGCTGCACGGTGCTGAACCAGGCGCGCAGCGGCACGGGCGAACTTGTCTGGGCGCGGCCGCTAGGCGAGACTTGCGAGGAGGAAAAGGCAGCGGCCTGGTTCGAGCGGCAGATTAAGTTCGATCCCGACCTGTGGATCGTGGAGATCGAGGATCGTGAGGGCCGCACCTTTGTCGATGAGCCGGTGATCTAGATGAGCACGGGGCCAGATGCCGCCATGATGCTGCCGGTCGAGAAGATCGCCCGCTTCATCGCTACCGGCGACGACAGCTGCCTCTCCGCATTCGCCGCCAAGGATGTCGTGATCCTGGAAAATTTTGCGCCGTTCCTGTTCACCGGCGCCGATGCGGTGGCGCGCTGGGCGAAGGAGATGAAGGAGCACGCCAAGGGCCTCACCGGGCTCGGACACTCATTCGGACCGGCGCAGGATTTCCGGGTCGAAGACGAGTGCGTCTTCTTCGCGCTGCCGACGCATTGGAGCGGGCACTCCAGCGGACGGCTGTTCCAGGAAGACGGCGGCTGGGCGTTCCTGCTGGTGCGCCAGCGCGGTGAATGGAAAGTGCGCAGCTATGGCTGGGCCGTGACGCGGATGGCACATGATTGAGTGCTTGGTTTCGGCCTGAACTTGCCGCAGATCGACCCGCTTGGTACGCAGGTGCGATGTCCACAACCTACAACCGCATCGCCGGAAAAAACCTGCACCGCCTGGCGGCGCTCAGCGACGGCGTCTTCGCCTTCGCGATGACCGTGCTGGTGCTCGACCTGCGGCCGCCGGCGGTCGAGGCCATCCACAGCGAGCGGGATTTGTGGCACGCACTCCTCGCCATCGCGCCGCGGCTGGTGCCCTATCTGATGAGTTTCCTCACGCTCGGAATCTTCTGGGTCGGCCAGCAGACGCATCATGACCGCTTGGCGCACAGCGACCGCGCCTATGCCTGGCTGCAGATCATGTTCCTGATGGTGGTGTCGCTGGTGCCGTTCTCCACCGCACTCTTGGCTTCGTTCATCGACTATCGCATCGCGCTCTTGGTCTATTGGCTGAACCTGTTTCTGCTGGGGGCGACCTTGCTGGCGGGCGCCTACCGCGCGCGTGCCTTCGGCCTGATCAAGAGCGATGTCCCGGCGGAAGAGGAACGGGCGATCCTGCGCCGCATCTATGTCGGCCAGGCGCTCTATGCCTTCGGCGCGGCGCTCTGCATCATCAACAATTACTGGAGCATCGGCTTCATCGTCGCCGTCCAGCTCAACTACGCCATCGCCCCGCGAATCCGGCCGTTCAGCTGGCTATAGGCGCTGCACTCTATCTCCTCTGCTGTCATCCCCGGCGAGCATCGACGCGGTCGACGCGAGGGAAGGGGACCCAGGCAGTTTGACGGAGCGTGCTCTTCCCACCTGGGTTCCCTGCCCCTCGCAAACCGGACGGTTTGCTCGGCCGGGAATGACAGTTGTGTTGGGCATCACCCTCGCAACGTGTAGATGACAATTCGTATCGATCCTGCTACGCCCCGCCGCCATGAAGACGCCAGCTTCCGAAGCCGCCAGACGCCGCACGTTTGCGATCATCTCGCATCCCGACGCGGGCAAGACCACCTTGACCGAGCACATCCTGCTGCTCGGCGGCGCGATCCATGCCGCCGGCCGCGTCAAGGCGCGCGGCGAGGCCAGGCGCGCCAAATCGGACTGGATGAAGATCGAGCAGGAGCGCGGCATTTCCGTCACTTCCGCCGTGATGACGTTCGAATATGAGAACGCGATCTTCAACCTGCTCGACACGCCGGGCCATGAGGACTTTTCCGAAGACACTTACCGCACGCTGACGGCGGCCGACTCCGCGGTGATGGTGATCGACGCCGCCAAGGGCATCGAGACCCAGACGCGCAAGCTGTTCGAAGTCTGCCGCCTGCGCGACATTCCGATCATGACCTTCGTCAACAAGATGGATCGCGAGGCGCGCGATCCGCTCGAACTGCTCGACGAGATTTCGGATCAGCTGCAGCTGGAATGCGCGCCGATGGTCTGGCCCGTGGGCATGGGCCTCAATTTCCGCGGCACGATCGATCTTTACACCGAGGAATTCTCCGCCTTCGGCAGCAGCGAAAAGGTCGGCGGCAACGCCGTCGCCGCGCTGCTGAACGCGGAGGAGAAGAGCAAGCTCGACGACGAGGTGGAGCTTGCCCGCTCCGGCATGCCGCGCTTCGATCACGGTACTTATAGAGAGGGCCACCAGACGCCGGTCTATTTCGGCTCGGCGCTGAAAAATTTCGGCGTGCGCGATCTGCTTTCGGCGCTGGCGACGAACGCGCCGCCGCCCGGTCGTGCGCCGACGCGCGGCCGCACGGTCAAACCCTCGGACGAAGAAGTCACCGGCTTCGTCTTCAAGGTGCAGGCCAATATGGACCCGAACCATCGCGACCGCGTCGCCTTCCTGCGGCTCGCCTCGGGAAAATTCCGCCGCGGCATGAAGCTCGTCCAATCGGGCACCAGGAAGTCCATCGGCGTGCACAATCCGATCCTGTTCTTCGCCCAGGAGCGCGAGACGGTGGACGAAGCCTGGCCGGGCGACATCATCGGCATTCCCAATCACGGCGTGCTGCGGGTGGGCGACTCGCTCTCGGAGTCCGGCGACATCGTCTTCACCGGCATTCCCAATTTCGCGCCGGAAATCCTGCGCCGCGTGCGCCTTGGCGACCCGATGAAGCAGAAGCACCTGACGCGCGCGCTGGAAAGCCTCGCCGAGGAAGGCGTGACGCAAGTGTTCAAGCCGCAGATCGGCGCGCATTGGATCGTCGGCGTGGTCGGGCCGTTGCAGCTCGATGTCCTGAAGTCGCGGTTGAACGCGGAATATGGCCTGGATGCCGATCTCGAACCCGCGCCGTACGAAACCGCGCGCTGGCTCGGCGGCACGGACGCGGACCTGGAGAAGTTCGTCGCCTCCAACCGCGGCGGCATGGCCACCGACCGCGACGGCGCGCCGGTGTTCCTGGCCAAGAGCAACTGGGAACTGGGCTATGTCGCCGACAAGTTCCCCGCCATCAAATTCGCCAAGACCCGCGAACGCCACGATGTGAACGCGGAAGGGTAGCTAAGCCTGTCATCCCCGGCGAGTTTCGCGCGTAGCGCGAAGCGAGGGAAGGGGACCCAGGACTCGACGTGGGCGCGCAATTTTTAAAGCTGGGTTTCCTTCCCCTCGTACCGCTACGCGATACTCGGCCGGGAATGACATTCAAAGATGCCCTACGCCGCGCGCATGTCCGCGTCGTCGTTGCGCGAGCGCCAGTAGGCGAGCAGATGCACCGAGCCGTTGGCCGGAACCTTGTCGTAGACCGATAGCAGGGAAAAGCTTTCATGCGCCGCGCGCGCCGGCCCGGCGAGAACCACGATGGCGGAGAATGCGGCACGATTGATATTGGCGGCGCGGCAGACCACGGCCAGCGAGCGGCCGGACTTGTCCGACACGATCTCGGCGGCAACCGCGCGCGGTACGCCCGACAGCCTGGCCAGCGCCAGGGGAAAATCCTGATGCGCGCGCGCCGCGGCGAGCAGCGCATCGTCGTCGACCAGGACGGCCGGCATGACGGCCTGCGCGTCGTTGCGGGCCAGCGTTGCGTCCTTCATCTCGGGCGAGGCGGCGAGGAAGAGTTCGTTGAGCAGCGCGAGCCTGGCGTCGGAGCGGTTCTCGAAGCGCGCCGCAAGCTCGCTGCGGGCATGGAAGTCCATCTCGCGCGCGATCTTCTCCAGCAGGGCCTCGAACGTCGCGCGCATGGTGAGGGGATATTGCGGCGGCCAGTCGAGCAGCATGTCGGCCACTTCGCCGGCCAGCGCGGCGCGCTGCTGCGGCCCTTGCGCGGCGAGCTCGAGCAGGTGGCTCAAACGTTCTTTCGGCGTCGGCATGATCGTCCCCCGATGCACGGTCACGCTAGCGGACAGATGTTAACACTCTGTTTGCCAAAGCGCCCATCCGCCCATACCCAAATTGGGCGTTAACGTTGACGTTCCAAGGACTTCGCAGTGACCATGTTGCGCGGCGAACCGGCGGCAAAGGCGACGATCGCGACCCTTATTGCGCGCGGCGTTCCAGCAGCGCGCGTCCGGCCGCAGTGATCGCCACCAGCGGCGTGCCGCCCCTGACGATGCGGGTGACGAGGCCGCGCGCATTGGCTTCTTCCCACACCGGCAACCTCGGACAGGATGTGCGCCAGGCCTCCATCACGTCGGCGTAATGGCGCTCGCCGTCCGCAACCCATTCCAGGAGATCCAGGATCAGCGGTTCGACGGCATCGCTCATCACACGTCCTTGGTTAGTTGCCGATCATTGCCCAGGTGTCGGGATAGAAGCCGTTGAACGTCGTGCGCACGGCCACCGAATAGGCGCCCATGAAGTCAAAGACGATGAAGTCGTTCGGTCCGATATTGGCCGGCAGCATGATGGGACGCGGCAGCACGTCGAGCGTGTCGCAAGTGG
>JANYBR010000130.1 GCA_025360685.1 Pseudomonadota bacterium | reverse complement strand
GGCGGCCTGCACCGCAACACCTTCATCAACTCGCCGCGGCTTCTGGATGCGCAGCTGCGCCTGAAAATACGGCCAAGTTTGCGTTTTGCCGGGCAGATCACCGGCGTCGAGGGCTATGTCGAGAGCTCCGCGATCGGCCTGCTGGCCGGCCGGTTCGCGGCGGCCGAGCTGCTTGGCGGAACGGCCGAGCCGCCGCCGATCACCACAGCATTCGGCGCGCTGCTGGCTCATATCACCGGCGGCGCCGACGCGAAGACGTTCCAGCCGATGAACGTCAATTTCGGCCTGTTCCCCGAGCCGCCCGCAAAAACTCGCGGCAAGGACCGCAAACGTGCGCAGTCGCATCGTGCGATCGTGGACCTGCAAACCTGGCTGGGCGCCGCGAAGGACGCAGCCGAGTAATCAGATCCGTCCGCGTAGCGCTGCCGCCAGCAGTGTCATCTGCTTACGATGCAAGGGTAGATCGCCGGAGTGCCGCAGCGGGTTGAACCAGCGCCGGCGCGCCAGCCGTAGGTAAAGCGGAACGAGAGCGGCCGGAAGAAATGCCGGCAGCAGCGCACGCGGTGTGCGCAGCCGTTTGGCGGCAAGGAAATGCTCGCGCGCCCGCAGCGCCGTCTGCGCGATGGCGGCCTTGACCTTTACATCGAACGTGGCAGCCATGATCTGGTCCGGCGACAAGCCGACCGCCGTAAGCAAATCCTGCGGCAGATACACCTTGTGACGCGCCGCATGGAACGGCAGCGCGCGAATAAATCCCGCGAGCGCATAGCCGATGCCGGCTTCTCTCGCGAGCGTGTCCGTTTCGTCCCCGCCACCGAGAATGCGTGCTGCAAGGCGCATCAGATTGCCCGATGTGCGATCGCCATATCGCTCGGCCGCATTCCAGTCGGCGAATTGCTCAGCCGATGAATCAAAGGCCCGCGCGTCAAGGATGGCCGAGAACAGATCGGCTGGCAGCGGGTGGGCAATGAAAAGATCGCTCAGCGCACGCGCAATGGCATGATTGCGCGGCGCGCCGCTGCGGGCGCCTTCGAGCGTTTCACGCCACCATTCGAGCCGGATCTCGCCCATCATCGGCTGACGCACCGTCTCGGCCACCCGCGCCACTTCGTGGTTAAACGCGTAGAGCGTCATCAGATACGGACGCGCGGCGGCCGGTGCGAACAGGGCCGAGAAGTAACGGTCGGGATCTGCGCGCCTGACGGTTTGAGCGATGGCTTGCTCGGATGCGGTCATCGTTCACCCAACGAAAGAGCCGCCGGATCGCTCCGGCGGCTCCAGATAGTCGGCCAACTCCGCGGCCTAGGGCCAGTGAGTCGCGGCGGCCATGCAGAACAGCATGGGTATGGAGAGCAGTGTGTTGATGCGGGAGAATTGTCCAGCGGTCTTGGCGGCAGCAGCCTTGTCCGGCCCGGCGAGGTCGGGAAAGCGATTGTCAATGTTCAGCGCCTTTTGCTGGTTCGGCCAGATCACGAACCAGACGTTGAACCACATGATCGTACCCAGCCACATGCCGATGCCGATCATCAGATAGGTCGTGGACGAGAACGCGCCGTTGGCGTCGACGATATCGAGCGTGTAGGCCTGCACAATGTAGCGGTTGATGCCGGCGAGCAGGATACCGAAGATGATCGTGCCCATGGCGCCCCAGCGAAACCAGAACAGCGCAGCCGGCGTGATGAAGCGCCCGAGCGCGGGTTTTAGATCGTCCGGGATCTTGGGCATGGTCGGCGTGGCGACGAAGTTGAAGTACCAGAGCAACCCGATCCACATCACACCGCAAATAATGTGAGCCCAGCGGATCACAAATCCGACGAACGTCTCGGCGTCGACGTTCCAACCGTCGCGCTGCAGGTGGATAAGAAGAACGAGCGCCGCCAGCACGAAGCCCGCGATCACGACGTTGCGAAGATTTCCCAAAAAGGCCGCCATGGCCAACCTCCCCTTTATGAGTCTGAAATCAGTCTACCGCATCTACCGGGCATTTCAGCCCTTTTCGCTATATGGCCAATTGGCGGGGACGACGAATATTGAGCCAGAGAATGACGATCAGGCGCGTCACCATCACGGCGGTGAAGAACGATGTGATGATGCCGACTCCAAGGGTGACCGCGAAGCCGCGTACCGGTCCCGAGCCGAGCTGAAAGAGAATCAGGGCGGCAATCAAATGGGTCGAGTTGGCATCGATGATGGTTGCCATGGCGCGCCGGAAGCCTTGATCGATCGAGGCCAGCATGCTGCGACCGTTGCGCTGCTCTTCCTTGATGCGCTCGTAAATCAGGACGTTCGCGTCCACCGCCATGCCCATCGTCAGGACAATGCCGGCAATGCCCGGCAAGGTCAGCGTCGCGCCGAACAGCGTGAGCGCCGCCATCAGGAGCACGATGTTCAACCCGAGCGCGATGTCGGCGAATACGCCGAACAGGCCGTAGCGAGCGATCATGAACAGCGCAACGAGTACCAGACCCGCAAGCGCCGAATAACGGCCTGCCTTGACGGAGTCGGCACCGAGTTCGGCGCCGACTGTGCGTTCTTCGATCACCTTCAGCGGCGCGGGCAGTGCGCCGGCGCGCAACAGGATTGCCAGGTCGTTGGCGCTCTTGGTCGTGAACGAGCCGGTGATTTGTCCCGAACCCCCCAGGATCGGCTCGATAATGACGGGATCGGAAAGAACCTGCTTGTCGAGAACGATGGCGAAGCGCTGGCTCTGTGGCGGGAACGACTTGGTCACGTCGCCGAATTCGCGCGCACCGACGCTGTCGAAGCGGAAATTGACCGTCGGCTCGCCGGTGCGCTGATCGTATCCGGCGCTGGCGTCAACCAGGCGATCGCCGGCCACCATCACCAGTTTCTGGACGACGACCTTTCTCTGCAATGCGGCCTGGTCTTTCGACATCACGGGCAGGATTTCGTCGCCGATCGGCGCAATGCCGCGTTCGGCGGCGCCACCGCGGTCCGCAGCCTCATCGACCAGCTGGAACGTCATCTTTGCGGTCTTGCCGAGCATGGTCTTGAGAGTGCTGGGGTCTTTCAGGCCGGGCACCTGAACCAGAATGCGGTCGTCGCCCTGTCGTTCGATGGTCGGTTCTTTCGTGCCCATCTGGTCGATGCGCCGGCGCACGACCTCCAGCGACTGGTTGACGATGTCGGCCTGTGTCTGCGTCCTGTAGGTGTTGGTCATTTTCAGCGCGAACACGCCCTGACCATTGTCCGAGAAGTCGTAGGCGTGGCCGCTGACTCCCAGAACGCCCGACCCCATCGCGGGATTGAGCCCCTCGATCAGTGTCTTGGCCTCATCGCGCAGTGCCGGGTCCTTGATTGTGACGGCGAACGTGTCTGAGGTGACTCCGATATTATCATAAAGGATATGCGCCTTGCGGAGTGCACGGCGTACGTCGCCCATCAGCGATTGAAGTTTGTCCTTTTCCACCGCGTCTAGTTCGACTTCGAGCAGAAGATAAGAGCCGCCCTGCAGGTCGAGTCCGAGGGCAACGGTCTGGCTGGGCAGCCAGCCCGGTATCTTTGCGAGGATGTTGTCAGGCAGCGCGTTGGGGATGGCGATCAGCAGGCCGCCGAGAAGGATGATGGCAACAAGCATTCTGGTCCAAGTCGAAACCTGAAGCATCGCCGGTCAACTCTTGTCCGCTTTTGTCTCGACCGGCTGGCTCTTGGCGCGCACCTGGCTGAGCGTGCTCTTGATCACTTTGACTTGCACATTGTCTGCGATCTCGACCGTGACCTCCGCGTCCTCTTTTGTCGGCGCCTTGGTGATGCGGCCCACCACACCTCCTGCGGTGACCACCGTGTCGCCGCGGCGAAGATTCTCGATCGCCAGGCGATGCTCTTTCTGTTGTTGCTGTTGCGGACGCATGACCAGGAAATAGAAGATGAGGCCGATGGGCACGAACATAAACAGCGGGTTGGTCAGAATATCTTGCATACTGGTTCCGGAAAGCGTGGGGCCGCGAGAATGTGGCGCGGCTGTTGGGGCGCGAATATAGCTGTGCAATCCTCCTTTGCAACTATGGATAAACAAGGGTTTAGGCGATGGCGAACGGCAAGACGAGCAGGACTGGCGCGCCGGGCAGCGATGTCCTCAAACGCATCGCGGCGGCGCTTGAGCGTCTTGCGCCCGGCGCACTGGCCAGCGCCGCGCCAGCGGCGGGAGATGCCTTCGTGTGGGAACCGGCGCAGGGTGGACTTCTGTCTGTCGCCAGGATTGCCAGCATACCGCTGACGCTGCTCAAGGGCATTGATGCGGCGCGCGACACCTTGTTCGAGAACACGCGCCGCTTTGCCGAAGGGCTGCCGGCGAACAACGCGCTGCTGTGGGGCGCGCGCGGCATGGGCAAGAGTTCGCTGGTCAAGGCGGTTCATGCCCAGATCAACGGCGCGCGCAAGGGCAAGGCGCGTCTCGTGCTCGTGGAAATCCATCGCGAGGAGATCGCCAGTCTGCCGCTGCTGTTGCGCGTGTTGCGCGGCGATGCGCGGCGCTACCTGCTCTATTGCGACGATCTTTCGTTCGACAAGGACGATACGAGCTACAAGTCGCTCAAAGCCGCGCTGGAAGGCGGCCTCGAAGGACGGCCGGAGAATGTGCTGTTCTACGCCACCTCGAACCGGCGCCATCTGATGCCGCGCGACATGATGGAGAACGAACGCTCCACCGCGATCAATCCGTCGGAAGCGGTCGAGGAAAAGGTTTCGCTCTCGGATCGCTTCGGTCTGTGGCTTGGCTTTCACAATTGCGGCCAGGACGAATATCTTGAAATGATCGACGCCTACACCGCGTACTTCAAACTCAAGGTCCAAAGAGACGAACTGCACCGTCGCGCGCTGGCCTGGGCGGCGGGACGTGGTGCGCGATCGGGCCGCGTCGCCTGGCAGTTCATCCAGGACTTGGGCGGCGAGCTCGGACGAACGCTCAGCTAGCGCGCGAGGCGAGCAGCAAAGTGCGCGGATTGATCGGCTGCACGCCGCGGCGGATTTCGAAATGCAGCTGCGGGCTCGTGACGTCACCCGTGTCGCCGGCGTAGGCGATGATCTGACCCTTCGAAACCGTGTCGCCGCGCGCCACCAAAATGCGTTCCGCATGCGCATAGGCCGTGACATAGCCGTCGTCATGTTTGATGAGGATGAGATTGCCGTAGCCGCGCAATTCGTTGCCGGCATAGCTGATGGTGCCTGCTGCGGAGGCGCGGATCGGCGTGCCATAGGGTGTGGCGATGTTGATGCCGTCGTTGCGCTGGCCGCTCGCGCTGGTTCCGAAGTCCGAAATCACCGGACCCGTCACCGGCCAGACAAAGATCGGCGTGCCGAGATCCGTCGAATACGGCTGCACGGCGGGCGAGGTGATCGGCGCCAGCGCGCTGGCCGTGTACCAAGCCGGCCTCGAGCGCGGCGTTGGACAATCCAGGCTCGCGTTGCGCGCAGGTGCGTAGGACCAATGGTGCACGGCGACGGTGCGATGATGCACCGGCACATCGTTCACGCCTTCCCAGTTGAGTTCGGTGCGCGGCGAATCCGAGACGCAGCCTGTGAGCAAAAGGGAGGCCAGCAGGACGGTGGCAAACAGCGTTACGGCGCGCTGCATTTCGATGTTCCAAACCATGTGCGTTCTGGCACCTCACGGAAGGCCCGACAACATCGGGACGAACACAACAGGGATCAGGACTTCTTCCCTCACGCCTGTTTCAGTGCGGATCATCTTGGTTAATTGTTGAGAAATGCTTTCCGGCGGCTCCAAAGCGTCCGGATTAGGTACATTCCCCACCGGGGCAATCAGCACCCCGCCCAATTTTAACTGTTCGATAAGGATTGGCGGCACTTTCGGCACCGCGCAGGACAGCACAATGCGGTCGAACGGCGCCTGCTCCGGCCAGCCGGCAAAACCATCGCCATGCCTTGGCACGACATTGTCGAGCTTGAGCGCCTTGAAGCGCGCCTTTGCCTGTTCGAGAAGCGGGCGGTGGCGTTCGATCGTGTAAACCCGCCGGCAGAGCGGGCTGAGGACGGCCGCCTGGTAGCCGGAACCGGTTCCGATCTCCAGCACGCGCATGTTTACGCTCAAGTCGAGATGCTGGGTGATATAGGCGACGATATAGGGCTGGCTGATCGTCTGGCCGCACGAAATCGGCAGCGCTGTGTTGCTGTAGGCGTTGTCCGCGAACGCGACATCCACGAACAGCTCACGCTGCGTGCGCGCGATGACATCGAGCACGCGATCGTCTGTGATGCCCTGGCCGCGCAGCTCCATGACGAGCCGGACCTGGCGGGGATCGTTGGTCACTTAATCATTCCCGTCATGGCCCGCGAACGCGGGCCACCCAGTTTGAACCGTTGGCATGGTCGAAGAATGCGCTCTGAGTCCTTCTCGTTGAAGGCCGAGAGTGTCACCAACTGGGTGGCCCGCATTCGCGGGCCATGACACCGAGGGGTTCAAGCTCCATCACCTATGCCAAAGGAAGTTTGCCGAGCTTCTTCTTCATCTTTTCCAGAACCTCGAACTCGGTGAGATTGAGGTGCAGCGGCGTCACCGCGATGCGCTTGTGATAGATCGCGTGCAAGTCCGTGCCCTCCGGCGGGTTGGAGCGCACGCGCTTGAAGCCGATCCAGAAATAGGGATTGCCGCGCGCATCGACGCGGCGGTCGAGCGCAGCGGTCTGCAGATCGCGCTTGCCCTGCGAGGCGATGTCGATGCCTTTCACCTCACCCGGCGCCGCGTCGGGAAAGTTAATGTTGATGAGCACGTCGTCCGGCCAGCCCATCTCGACCAGCTTGCGGATGAGCGGCGGCCCCTGCACCTCGCCGCAGGCCCAGGGAATCTCGGCGCCTTCGGTCCAGCCATAGGACTGGCTCATGGCGATTGAGGCAATGCCGAGCGCGCAACCTTCCATCGCGCCGGCGATGGTGCCGGAATAGGTGACGTCGTCGGCGATGTTGGAGCCGCGATTGACGCCGGAGAGGATCAGGCTCGGCGGCGCATCCTTCATCACATGGGCGCAGGCCATCATCACGCAGTCTGTCGGCGTGCCGGTGACGGTGAAGCGCTTCTTCTCGATCTCGCGCAGACGCAGCGGCAGGGTCAGCGTCAGCGAGTGCGACGCGCCGGACTGTTCGGTCTCGGGCGCCACGACCCAGACATCGTCGCTGAGGGCACGCGCGATCTTCTCCGCCGCGGCAAGGCCCGGTGCGTGGATGCCGTCATCGTTGGTGACCAGAATGCGCATTCCGTTCGTTCCTGACTCGCTTTTGGGTGAGGGGGTGGGGTGGCAAAATCGCGGCTCAACCTCCCGGAAATCTGAACCAACTTATTGATCTTGCATGACTATCGTGTTGCATAAGTCCGGCGATTTCGTCTTCTCGCGGGGTCGTTCGGCAACATAATTGTTCGGCGAGATTCCAAATTCACGCTCCTCGATCTCCATGGCCTGGCTTGACCCGGCCACCCAATAGCCGCGCGTCGGCGCGGCGAATGGCATCCAATTGCGGCGTAGACACGCCACGCTGGGTGGCCGGGTCAAGCCCGGCCATGGTGACAAGTGGAGTGACAAACAAACTCCGTCCGAAACCGCTCTACACCACCGTAGGAAAGTAGTCCTCCGCACCGCTCTTTCAAGGGCGCGGCTGAAATTTAGTTCGTTATCTGCTCCAACCCGCCCATATACGGCTTAAGCGCATCGGGAATGGCGACGGAACCGTCGGGCTGCTGATAATTTTCCAGGATCGCGACCAGGGTGCGGCCGATGGCGAGCCCGGAGCCGTTCAGGGTGTGCACCGGGCCTTTTATTTTTCCGTCCGCGCCGCGATAGCGCGTGTTCATCCGCCGCGCCTGGAAGTCGCCGCAGTTCGAGCAGGATGAAATCTCGCGGAAACGGTTCTGGCCCGGCAGCCAGACCTCGATGTCGTAGGTCTTGCGCGCCGAAAATCCCATGTCGCCGGTGCACAGCGTGACGACGCGATGATGCAGGTCGAGGCGCTTGAGAATTTCCTGCGCCGCGTCGGTCATGCGTTCGTGTTCGGCGTTCGACTGCTCGGGCGTCGTGATCGAAACAAGTTCGACCTTGTCGAACTGGTGCATCCGGATCATGCCGCGCGTGTCCTTGCCCGCTGCGCCAGCTTCGGCGCGAAAGCACGGCGTGTAGGCGGTGAAGCGGATCG
>JANYBR010000071.1 GCA_025360685.1 Pseudomonadota bacterium | reverse complement strand
TAGCTGATTAACGGCGGGCCGAATCGGCGAGTCCTGCAAATGCGGATTTTCCCGCGTTCGGATCGAACGTCAGACGATCCGGGGATCGTTCGCCTTCACCTTCAACGCGCGCTTCCTTGTTCCCGGACCCGCCTCTTCCTGGATGGAAACCCTTTCGTCCTCTGCCACGACGCCGAGATCCACCTCCCGGTCCGGGAAGACCACGATGATCCTTCGCCCAATCTGAACGAATATCGTGTAGGCCGTCTCCGCGGCCTGACCGGCCATGCTGCGGATTTCCGTATAGTAGGGCTCGGCCCGCCACGCATTGGGAACACCGGGATCTACGTGAATGATGATTTCCATGCCATCCGGCTTGAAGGCGACGACCATCTTGCTGCGGGACGGCCGCCAATGCTCGCCGAGCTCAGACCATAGTAGATATCCGCAGTAAAAAGAACGGCACTCATTGGGCCAATCGGGATAGAGCGCGCAACCGCGCCCCTTGACGCAGTGCGGACACCATTGGCCGCTCGGGTTGCCGAATTGCGGTATGGTCAACAGCTTGCAGCAGAGCGTGCAAGTACCGCAGCGCCTTCCTTTGACGGCTGACGTCATTTCCATCCACTCTCCGCGGGAAACGATACCCTTGATCTCACTCCCGCTTTTTCCCACACTTTAATCACGGCCAGGCTGTCTTGACGTTCGATATGCAATTCAAATCGCTGCAAAGCTTCGATCGGCCTGGGAACCCAGCCATTCACTGTCGGCTGTCGTGATGACAGCCTTGGCGCCGGGATAGGCGGCGAGAACCTTTGCCGCATGTTCGCATCCCGCCACATAGATCGACGTCGCCAGCCCGTTGGCGATCATCGCGCTTGGAGCGGTGACGGCTATGGCGGTCATCTTGCCAGCTGACAGGCCGGTGCGTGGATCGAATAAATGATTATAGCGCCCTGTCTCCTCAAATGCCGTACCGTAGCCGCCCGATACGGCGAGGCCAATATCCTCAAGGTCGAGCGTTCGTCCGAATTGAGCCGGATCCTTCGGGTCGCGCAGGCCGATCCGCCACGGCCTGCCATCGGGATGGCCGCCGATCAGCCTGGTCTCGCCGAGATCGGCATAGACATGTTTGAATCCCTGCTCGCCCAGCATATCGGCGATGCGGTCGGCGACAAAACCCTGGCCGATCGAATTCAGCGTGACGCCCATTCCCGGACGCCCAAGAGCTATTCGGCGCGGGCCAATGTCGATAAGGCGGTAGTCGACCAGCCGTTCCGCCACATCCCTCGCGGCAGCGTCGATGTCGGCTGACGTGTCCTTGCCGGTCCAAAAATGGGCCGCATAAAGCTCCCAGAGCGGCTGCACCGAGATGTCGAAGGCGCCGCCGCTCAGTTCGCTGAACCAGCGGCCCGCGCTGAGCTGATCACGCATTTCCCATGAGGGGTTGTCCAGAACGCCGTCGCGATTGAGCCGCGAAATCTCGCTGTCGTCGCGATGGAGGCTGAAGATGCCGTCGAGGCGAGCAACTTCGGAACGGACTTGGTCAATAGTGCGGCCGGCGACAAGAGGATCCTCATGCCAGAACGCCAGCTCCGACAATGCCCCCATGACTTCGAGCTGCCAATCATAAAGCGTTCCCTGGGGAGCAAGCGCGCGGACACCGCCGGCGAGCGCGGGCACGACAGCGGCAGCCGCGGCGATTCTCAGGAATCCGCGCCGCGACCGCGGTTTTGAGCCGCGGATCGCACGAGACATCGCCGGCAGAGTGTTCAGGCGCATTCCAATCCCCCGGCGACGATTTTACGGATGGCGGCAAGAGGCGGACAACGGCGATCGTCAAAATATTCGACCTGGCAGTCGAGGCATTGGAAACATTCGGCCGTCTTGATTTTTCCGGTAACCGAAATCGCCTTTACTGGGCAGGAATTCTCGCAGAGATGGCACGGACTGCCACATTGGGGACGCCGCTTCAGCAGATCGACGAGATGCAATCGGCCGGCGAGCGCCAGGACGCCGCCAAGCGGACACAGAAAGCGGCAATAGGCACGCTCGGTGAAGAGGCCGATCATAAGCAGCGCGCACGTGTAAAAGACATAAGGCCAGGCGCGTGTGAAATGCGACGTGATGGCGGTATCGAAAGGCTCCACCTCCGCGACGCGCGACCACATATCGATCCCGAGCGCGGCAAGGCCGAGGATGAGTGCCGCCGAGACATACTTTCCAAGCCACAAATATTTCTGCACTGATTCCGGCGGATTCCATTGCGGCAGGCCGATGACGCGCGAAAGCTGCGCAAGCAATTCCTGCAGGGCGCCAAAGGGGCAGAGCCATCCGCAAAATATGCCGCGGCCCAGCAGCACGAGCGAGATGGCCGTATATATCACTATCATTACGATCAACGGCTCGGCGAGATAGAAGCCGAACTCAAAA
>JANYBR010000067.1 GCA_025360685.1 Pseudomonadota bacterium | reverse complement strand
CGTGGATCTCGGCAAGAAACTGTGCGAAATCGCTGACAAATTGGCCAAACCGCAATTGGTTTTGGATTTAGCAAATACGGAGTTCTTTGGATCGTCGTTTATCGAAGTTCCTCAGTCGCAGCCGAAGCGGCCAACCTGGCTTTGCTCGGCGTCCCGGCCTTCATGTTTCACGAGGGCGACGATCCGCGCGCGGCGGCGATGTTCTGCGACGTCGCGAGACTGACCAAGGGAGTCTATGCTCGTTTTGACGCCGGCGCGGCCAAGCAGTTGCGCGAGCTCCTCATGGCGGCCGCGATCTACGCCACGGGCGGAGCAGTCGCGCTGCGCGCTCATGCGCATAAGAAGGGCGGCGAAGTGCTGCGTCTGTCCCAGGCCATGGATCGCAAATAGATGGGCGAAATCCTGCTCGGCGCCGTTGCGCTCGTGGTCGTCATTTTTCTTCTTCGTGGCTTCGTTGGGGCAAATCCGACGGCGCTGGTAAAGGCCTTGCGCTATGCCGGCGCGTTTGCGCTCGCGCTCGTCGCGGCGTTCCTGGTGTACACAGACAGGATTGGCGCGGCGATATTCGTCGGGAGCGCTGCTTGGGGACTTTTTACGCGCGGCCACATCTGGCCGGGCGGCTGGCCACATTACTCCATCGGTGGACGATCGCGGTCGTCGCCGGGCCAGACCACAAACGTGCGCACCCCGTGGCTCGAGATGGAACTCGATCATGACAGCGGCGACATGCGCGGCACCGTGCTGAAGGGCCCGCATGCAGGCCAACGCCTCGATCAAATCGGGCGAGATGCGCTGGTGGCGCTTCATCGCGAAACCGGCGCCGACGATCTCGAGACTGCGCGCCTGCTGGAAGCCTATCTGGACCGCACCTTCGGCACGGATTGGCGGGCGGCGGAGCAGGCCGAACAGCCGGCCCAGGAACGGGCCACGACTGGAATGTCACGCGCCGAGGCTCTGAAGGTGTTGGGCCTGCAGGAAGGCGCGAGCGAAGACGATATCCGCGCGGCGCATCGCCGTCTCATGCTGCAAAATCATCCGGACCGCGGCGGCACGGATTACATCGCAGCCAAAATCAATGAAGCCAAGGACGTTCTGCTAGTGCGCTGATGCGAGCGCGGCAAAGCAGGTCTGGCCGCGCTGGGACAGCCGCGAGCAAACCTCGCGCGCCTCGCGCTCGACGAACGGGCCAAAGCGCGCGCGATAGAGCGTGTGGCCGTCGACGCCCGTGAAGGGAATTACGATCCGCGCCGCCTGGCCGAGCACGTCCATCGACTTTTCCGCATAGGCGGCGAGTTGACCCCGTGCCTGGTTCATGTCGGCGAAGGCTCCGATCTGAATAGTCCATGCACCGTTCATCGAAGTCGGCACGCCCGCGTCGCCGACATCGCCTTCGCCGGCCGATGAGGCAGATTGCGGCTTGGCAGTCGGGGACACGGTTGCCACTTCACGTGGTTTCGGCATGATCGCGGGAACCGGCGCGGCTGCGATGGCCGTATTGACAGGCTTGGGCGCTGGCTTGAGCGGCGAGTTGCTGGCCTGCGCAGGCTTTGGCGGCGCGATCGGGTTCTGCGGCAGCTGCATCGCCACAGCGCGTGGTGGCTGCGCCGGAGGCACGGCGGGCGCCGCCGCCACGACACCATTTGTCCGCGGAACGGGCGCAGGTGGTGGTGCGATCACGTTCGAATCATCGTCGGATACATCATCGGGTCGCGATTCGGCGGCGTCTTCGTCGTCGCCGGCTTGTACTGGCATTACCAGACCGGCGGCCTGCGGCAAGTTCACGGCGACCTGTCTCCAAGGTACGCCGGCGCGCGCCACGAGCGCAGGATTGCGGTCGACCTGGCCAAACACATCGTCCAGCAGACGCATCATTTCGTCGTCACGCCGGTGCGCCGTTCGACCGCCCATCACGATGCCGATGACATGCACATTGTTGCGAACCACGGACGACACGAGGTTGAAACCCGACGAGCCCGTGTAGCCGGTCTTGATGCCGTCGGCGCCGTCGTAGCGGCCGATCAGATTGTCATGCGTCACGTAGGTCGTACCGCGGAAATTGAAAGCCGGCGTCGAGAAGTACGGAAAATATTGCGGAAAGTCGTAAGCCAAGTGGCGCGCCAGGATGGCCAAATCGTTCGCTGTGGTGATCTGCAATTCGTCCGGCAGTCCTGAGGCGTTGTGATAAAACGTGTCGTGCATGCCAAGCGCGCGCGCCTTGGCGGTCATCAACTCCGCGAAATGGCCTTCCGTGCCGCCAAGCGCTTCGGCGATGGCAACCGCAACGTCGTTTGCCGAACGCACGACGATGGCCTTGATCGCGGTGTCGACGAGAATCGAGTCTCCTGCGTAAAGGTGCAGGTTTGTCGGGCGCTGTGCAGCCGCATGCACGGAGATAGGGAGCGACGTCTGAAGATTTACATCGCCACGCTTCATGGCTTCGAAGAGCAGATACAGCGTCATCATCTTGGTTAGCGAAGCTGGATGGCGCTCGGCAGCCGCGTTGCGCGAATACAAAACGTGTCCCGTTTCGCCGTCGAGAATCAACGCTGCGTCTTTTCCCGGATCTGTAGCGCCGGCGGGCATGCCGCCGCGCCAGCGGCCATGGTGTCCGTGATGTGAATGATGCGAGAAGGCAGGCGCCATCGCGGCCGCAAGTGACCCGCACACGGCCACTGCAAGCAATGCCGTTCTAGCGAGCACGCCTGTCTGGGCGCGCGGCCTTCCAAACATTCAGAGCCCCACTTCGTGAGTCGCGACACCCCTGCCGACGGGTTAGGAGACCAAAATGTAGCCCCGACCGCAAGCAAGTCGGAATAGATGATAAGATTCGGGCGTTTACGAAATGTTAATTGTGACGGCGATTATGCGGTTCCGAGTATTTCTCCAGAATTTGGTGCAGTGCAGCAAAAACCCCTTGACAGCCGGGTTGCTGCACCGCATATAAGCGATGTTGCACCGCAGCAAGGCCGCTAGTCCGCGAGACGGTGCGCCATGAAACTCAACTGGAGTAACCACAATGGCAAAAGCAAAGACGGCCGGCGAAAAGCTCAACGGCACCACGGAAACCATCGAAACAGCATTCAAGAACGGCACCGAAGCCCTGAAAACCAACTTCGACAAAGCGGTCAAGGGTTATGACCAGATGCTCGGATTCAGCAAGGACACCGTCGAAGCCTATGTGAAGGCCGCGAACGTGGCCGGCAAGGGCGCAGAGACCCTCCATAACGAAATTTATGCTTATTCCAAGCAGTCCATCGAGGACTCCATCGCCGCGGCGAAGGCCGTCATGGCGTCGAAGTCGGCCCATGAAGCTTTCGAGCTCCAGACCGGTTTCGCGAAGTCCGCGTTCGAGGCCTATGTCAGCCAGCTCACCAAGCTGAGCGAACTGATGACCGCGACAAGCAAGGAAACCTTTGCACCGATCCAGGGCCGCGTTCAGGCGTGGGTGGACGTCGTGCAGAGCGCACGCGCCGCTTAATTCCCAGACAGAAAAGTTAAGGCAAAGGGCCCGGGAAATTCCCGGGCCCTTTTTCTTTTTGATTCGGAAAACTCCGTGTTCACGGTAACCTGTCGCAGGGCTTTGCTTCGCCCCCTTATCGACTAGGATAAGCATAACCATATAGGTTTGTGACGAACGGCAATGAAAGATGGACGGGACGGTCGGGGCCAGGGCGGCCAGGGAACGCGGGACGGTGACACTGGCACCGGAATCGTCACGAAAACGCGGCCCAAGACCAAGAAGCCGAGCCTGTACAAGGTGCTCATACTCAACGACGACTACACGCCAATGGAGTTCGTCGTGCACATTCTGGAGAAAGTCTTCAATAAAAGCCGGGAAGCCGCCGTCGAGATCATGCTGCACGTTCATCGACATGGCGTCGGTATCTGCGGCGTTTTCACCTACGATGTGGCGGAAACCAAGGTTGCCCAGGTCATTGAATTCGCCAGGCGCCACCAGCATCCTCTACAGTGCACGATGGAGAAGGAGTAGCACCTAGATGCCTTCACTCTCGCGAAGCCTCGAACAAGCGTTGCACCGCGCGATCAAGCTCGCGAGCGACCGACATCACGAATATGCGACGCCCGAGCATTTGCTTCTGACGCTGATGGACGACACCGACGCGGCGCAGGTCATGAAGGCCTGCAACGTCGACACCGACGCGCTGCGCAAGACCGTCCAGAAATACGTCGACGAAGAATTGATGACGCTGGTGATCGAGGATGGCGAGGATGCCAAACCGACCACCGGTTTCCAGCGCGTGGTGCAGCGCGCCGTCCTGCATGTGCAGAATTCCGGCCGTGAAGAAGTCACTGGCGCGAACGTGCTGGTGGCGCTCTTCACCGAACGCGAGAGCCACGCCGTCTATTTCCTGCAAGAGCAGAACATGACGCGGCTCGATGCGGTGAGCTATATGAGCCACGGCATCGCCAAGCGCCCGGGCATGAGCCAGCCAAAGGCAGCACGCGGCACGGACGATGAAGGCGAAGAGGGCGAGCCCAAGAACAAGCAGGGCACCGAGGCGCTCGAAGCCTATTGCGTCAATCTGAACGAGAAGGCGAAAGCCGGACGCGTCGATCCGCTGATCGGCCGCTTCGCAGAGGTCGACCGCACCATCCAGATCCTATGCCGGCGCCAGAAGAACAATCCGCTGTTCGTGGG
>JANYBR010000506.1 GCA_025360685.1 Pseudomonadota bacterium | reverse complement strand
GCGCTCTCGAACAACACATCGATTGCCGGTCGCGAAAAGTCTACCCGTAGATCGACCGACAAGCTGATCGTCCGCTTTTGCTCGACAAGCGTGTGGTACCCGGGTGGGGCCAGATAGGCGGTACCCGGTGACAACACTTCTTTGTCCTCTGCCTCTTTCACAACGATCCTGCTGGCGCGATCAAGAAATTCTGACAGGTAGTTGCCCGAACGTTCACCGATATGGTGAGCAATAATAATGGGCAGCGGAAATGATGGCGGAAGGGTGGGCAGAAGAATCTTGAGTGCTCTCAAACCGCCGGTAGAAACGCCCAACACAGCGGCCTCATACAGCATGAGTCGGCCCACATTTTCTGAAAATTCTCAGTTTCTTGTCCACCGCTTCGAACAGCGGCTTGATCGAAGTGAAGTTCAGCGATTCTCTGTTTCCCAAGCAGAGAAATCCGCCATGACGAAGACTATCCGAAAATTTGGAAAGCACGTTGTCCTGCAGCATCTTGTCGAAATAGATCAGCACGTTGCGGCAACAAATCAGATTCATCTCGCCAAACACGCCGTCCGTTACGAGATTGTGGTAGGAGAAGGTGACGCGGTCCTTCAGAAAATCCCGAAATTTCGCAAGGTCGTATCCGCCACTGTAGTACTCTGAAAAGTCACGCGTGCCGCCGGCCTCGCAGTAGTTTGCGGCGTTCATCGCCATACTCTTGGCGGGGTAGACGCCCGTTTCGGCCGCATGGAGCGAGTGCTTGTTGAAGTCGGTCGCATAAATCCGGGCACGGCTGAGGAAGCCTTCTTCGTGCAGCATTACAGCCATCGAATAGACCTCTTCTCCGGTCGCACAGCCCGCGTGCCAGATTTTGACGAGGGGAAAGGTCTTGAGCACGGGCACGACTTTCTCTCGGACGCCCACATAGAACGCCGGATCGCGAAACATCCCCGTGACGGTTACCGACATGGCCTTGAGAAATTCGTCGAAGCTCCTTTCATTCTGAAGCAGCATGTCCAGCAATTCGGAGAACCGCGTCAAGTTCGCCTGGGTAAGGGCCCGTTCCAGGCGACGCACAAGGGAGGCGTGAGAATAATGCGTGAAGTCGTAGCCATAGCGCTTGTTGATTCCGGCAAGCAACAGTTCGATTTCCATCTCCGTGCCGTCATCCGCAAGCATCTCGATTCGCTTCCTCTTGACCGGTTGGATCGGTTTATTGCGCGAGTGCGATTGTGAAGCGGCGGGTCATGCCGCTAGTTCCTGCCTGAATAGCCAAACGCGCAGTAGCGTCAGAAGCCGCTCGACATCAACCGGCTTGGTCAAGTAGTCGTTGGCTCCAGCGGCGATGCATTTTTCCTGTTCTTCGGGCATGGCGCGGGCGGTGAGCGCGATGATCGGCACAAGGGAGAGCGATTTCTGCGCTCGGATCTCGCGCATCGCCTGGTAACCATCCATGATCGGCATCATGACGTCCATGATGATCAATTCGATGGACTTGTCGCTTTCCAATCTCTCCAACGCCATCTGGCCGTTGTCCGCGATCACAATGTTCATCCCGTGCTTTCGAAGAAGCTTGGATAGCGCAAAAGTATTGCGCAGATCGTCATCGACCAGCAGGATGGTTCTGCCGTGCAACGCCATGTCCGGATCATGTTGCATACGGATCATTTCCTGCTGATCGGCCGACAGCGTGGATTCCACGCTGTGAAGGAACAGCGTCACCTCGTCGAGCAGACGTTCGGGAGATTTGGCACCCTTGATGATGATGCTGCCGGTGTAGGCGTTGAGCTTGCGATTTTCATCTTCGGACAAATCCTGGGCCGTATAGACGATGACCGGCGGTGTCGCACTCTCTCCTCTCCCGACTTCCATGCGTTCCAACACTTCGAAGCCGGACATGTCCGGCAAACGCAGATCGAGGACCATGCAGTCGAATTTTGTTTCCGAGATGTGCGTGAGGGCACCGCGCCCGCTGCTTGTGAAGGTGATTTGCAAATCGTGGTTTTTCAGCAAACGCTGGATGGCAACCTGCGTTTTTTGATCATCTTCAACTACCAGCAACCTTTTTGTCCCGGTTTGCAGCATGCGGTCGATTTTGGCGAACAAGCCGTCGAGCGCCTCGCTGTCGACGGGTTTGGTGAGGTAGCCGATGGCGCCTTTCCGGAGTGGGACAGTGTCATCTTCCTTGCGGCCGCTAACGATGTGCACCGGAATATGCCGCGTGCGCAGGTCGAGCTTAAGCTGATCAAGCACGTGCACGCCGTCTATATCGGGCAGCAACAAGTCGAGAATTATGGCAGTGACCGGCTGCTCGACTGCCAGCATCAGACCATTCCTCCCGTCGCCCGCCGCAAGGCATTTGTAGCCGCGTTTGCGGGCGATTTTCGTCAGCGCTTTGGCGAATGCCGGGTCATCTTCAATAACCAGCAGCACTTTGTCGTTGTCCTTGATCTCGTTCCGGTCGTCGGCAATGAATTCCGCTATCGACGATTTTGGCATCGTCCTCAGGGCGATGCGCGTAGGGTCAGGTGTAACGCGCTCCTCGAACGTTGGTGTTTCATCGGACTCGGCGCGCGCCAGCGATATCGGCAGCACAAGCGTGAAGCAACTGCCCCGGCCCTTCTGACTGACGACATGAATCTCACCCCCCAACATGTGGGCGAACTTGCGCGCGATCGTGAGTCCCAGTCCCGTGCCGCCATAGTGACGATCGATTGAACCATCTTCTTGCTGGAACGCCTCAAAAATGTCCTTGAACTTGGACGCCTCGATGCCGATGCCCGTATCGACTACGGAAAATGCGACAGAGTTGGCGCGATCAAGAGAGGGGCGTTGGAGCGGAGTCTTCTCGTCAGGCCTGTAAACTCTCAGCGTTACCGATCCTCGCTCGGTAAACTTGAATGCGTTGGACAGGAGGTTCTTGAGGATCTGCTGCAACCGCTTCGGATCACTGGTCAGTCCTCGCGGCAGCGTCGGATCGATCTCGATCTGGAACGACAGGCTCTTGGTCTCGGCGACGTGATGGAACGTGCGCTGGACCGCGTCG
>JANYBR010000431.1 GCA_025360685.1 Pseudomonadota bacterium | reverse complement strand
GCGGCGTTTTTCGGCAAGCGCAACCGGGAGCAGCTTGTCGGCATAGCCAAGGAATGCGGCTACGCCGATGGCAACGGCTCATTGGGTTCGTATAAGAAGGCCGAACTTATTTCCTCGCTGGTCCGGCATTTCGTCAACGCGCACAGCACGACCGAGCCGACAGAGGCGCAGCGCAAGGCGCGGGAGTGGCTTCCCGAGGCCATGCTGTTCCCGGCAATCGATCCGAACGCGCCCTCCGAGATCGAGGACGAAGCGGAAGCCGACGAAATAACCGACGAGGATTGATCGTTTAGCGCAGTACGGCGCGGCTGACTCGCTGGTCAGCCGCGCCGCTTTTGGTGTCAGGGAAGCGCCAGCAGCGGGCCGTCTTTGCGAAAGCCCGATCCCGTCAGCAGCTTCGACGCCGTGCCGCCGGGCGGGATTTCGCAGAGGAGCACCACGAAATCACCGATCCTGAATTCTTCCTCGTCCCGCGCCAGTCCCGTGAATACCGGCAGATCGTTTTCCAGACCGAGCGGGTAGCTGCGCACATGCCACTTTACCAACTCTGAATCCCCGCCCCCGAGCGCGGCGAGCCGATGGGCGTCCCCGCTGTTCAGCGCGAGGCCGTAGGCGTGAAGGTAGAACCCGTCGCCCATTCGCGTTTCATAGACATCTTCGTGCAGCACTGCCCAAACGGTCAGGACGCCGCCCGCCTCCTTGATGCGTTGACGCACGCTCTCGACTATCGCGGGGGTAATTTCGGTTTGGCCGGCATACTGGGGCGGGCCGAACTTCAGGATATTGCGGTCGTCTGGAAGCGGCATAGCGCGTCTCTGCACGTAGAAGCGCAATCATAGACCAAGGGTGGGCGGGCTCCTATCGCGGCGTCTCGACAGGCGGAAGGGCGGGTTTCGTGGCTTGGAGGATCGACTGCGTGACGCGCCGCACATCGGCCACCAACGGCATCGTAAATGAGAAATCGTAACGGATCGCGGCGCGCTCGGTGTACTTGTTGAGGCGTGAGACGACTGCGTCCGCGTCGGCTTCACCCACCTCTAGCCCGCTTTTGCGGGCTTCCGCCAGCAGCGCATCAAGATCGTGGCGGAAGTTCAATTGCAGGCCCTTGAGGCTTTGGCCTTTCAGATGGAGGAAGCTTTTCAGGGCCAGTTCGATCGCGTGCATGAAAAGGATGAATTGCCCCGCCGTCGCGTTTTCCCGGAGGCTTACGGCATCGCGCAGGAACAGGCCCGCGTTGACGTGCATCTCGACCGCCTTGGCGTTTTTCACGCGCGGGTCCACTGCTATTCCCCGCGTAATGCTCGATTCGGCCATCTCCTCGCCCCTCTTCAACAAAGAGGCAATCACACGAACTGCCGCTCGGCAATTGGCAATCCGACATTTACCCCCTACCAGAAATGGCAGGAACTTATGGGAATAACCCCCTACCAGAAATGGTAGGGGCCTATGGGAGTTCACCGGCTTACACAGCGGCCCGTTGGATTGTCCGTGTACTATGATCGCGGCACGCTGAACCGGTTTGCTCGATAGCGCGTTGGAAGGATGAGATGGAAAAGCGATTCAAAGTCGGCGATCATGTCACCTGGAATTCCGAGGCCGGGCATGTCAGCGGCAGGATTATCAAGGTCCATTCAAAGGACGTGGATTACAAGGGGTACACGCATCACGCCAGTAAGGACGAGCCTCAATACGAAATCCAAAGCGATAAGACAGACCATATCGCCATGCACAAAGGATCAGCCCTGAAGAAGCTCGGCGCAAAGTGAGCCCCTATAGCTTCAGCGCCTGAATGACTCTCCGAAGATCGAGCACCAGATCCTCTTCAAACCACTTGTGTTTAATCAGCCATGGCTGATTGCGCGGCGATGGATGCGCCAGCGGAAGATAGCCCAGCGGCAAATATTCCTTCCACGCCATCACAGTATCGCCGAGCGTCGCCTTACGGCGACCACCCAGATAATAAGCCTGCGCATGGTGTCCTATGAGTAAGGTCAGCGCGATGTCGGGTAAGTGAGCATCGAGCTTTTCATGCCAGCGGGGCGCACATTCCGGTCGGGGCGGGTTATCGCCGGACGTTGCTTTGCCGGGATAGCAAAAGCCCATGGGAATAATGGCGACCTTGCGCGAGTCGTAGAATTGCCCCGGCGTCAACCCAAGCCAGTTGCGCAGCCGGTCGCCGGACGGATCGTTCCACGGAATGCCGGTTTCATGCACCTTGCGACCGGGCGCCTGACCGACAATGCGCAGCCGCGCCGATCCATGCGCCTGCACGACGGGACGGGGACCGCATGGCAGGGCGTCCGCACAATGATTGCACGCGCGAATATTGCTAAGCAGTTGCGGCAGCGTTTTGTGCATTTTCTCAGGGGTAAGACAGCGTGACTTACAACAGTAACGTAGCTTGGTCCGGCGGATAGGAAATGTGCGTTCCCTCCACCTGTGCGAACGGTGTCAATTTATGCAGGCGGTAGCTGCTCTCCGATAAAATCTCGACCGCCGGAATGCCGCGCACATTGAGCGCGTCTGCCACAAGAGAGCGATGGCAACGCCACGGCACTGCTTCCGCGCACATGATGGCAGTACGTTTCTGGCGGCTCATGTGAATGAGTGTTGCAAGCCCTTCTTCAAATGCTTCGGTCTGCATGTAATCGGCGTAGCCGCGAAAACTTTTGTTGCGCCAGCCCGTGTTGGGTGAGTCCTTGCGCGCATGGCGCAACCCGCCGAGCGCGGGCAAGGCAACGTAGTCGATATTCTCCGGCTTCAGCGCACCGCCAAGCGCATCACCGTTGAATTGCGGGTTATGACGCGAACGCGGCACCGTGCGGATGTCAGCGACGCATGCAATGCGATAGGCGTGAAGCAGCGCTATGAATTGTTCTATTGGCAAGGTCGAATGTCCGACTGTAAAAATAGCCCCATCGGGCCAGTCCACTTCTTGCGGCGGAGGTTGCTTGCTCATGACGCGGATCGCCGCGTCAGCAGCATCGGGCCATAGACCAGCTCGAACAGGCCAAACGCGGCAATCCAGCACGCGCCCGCCGCCAGGAGCATGATTGTCATGAATTCGGTGTGCCAAGACGCGCAGACCCGGATAATGGCGGCGGCGTTGATAAGAACGAAGATGGCAACCGTCGCGCGGTTGGCCATCAGCTCACGCCCCGTGTGACCGAGCGTCACGCGCGGCATGACCGCGAGGATCATGATGGCCGTCGCGCCAGCCGTCAGCGCGTGAATTGCCGACGC
>JANYBR010000429.1 GCA_025360685.1 Pseudomonadota bacterium | reverse complement strand
CCGCCGCGTTCCGCATGAGACAACGGAATTGGCACGAGCCATTCAAGACGCGATTGCATACGGCGCTGGGCCGATCCTGATCTTTGGGGCGAGCGCAATCACAGATCGGCGTGACGTCATTCCGGCGGCCATCGAATTGGCCGGAGGCGAGATCGACCACTTCGGTATGCCCGTCGACCCGGGCAACTTGCTACTGCTGGGACACAAGGACGACAGGGCGATCATTGGCCTGCCGAGCTGTGCCCGGTCGCCAAAACTCAATGGCTTCGATTTTGTCCTCTGGCGCGTCCTGGCAGGACTGGACGTTGGTCGCCGCGAGATCGCCGCGATGGGCGTCGGCGGCCTCCTGAACGAGATTCCGACCCGTCCGCAGCCGCGCGACGAGCAACCGGCAGACGCGCCCCGGCAACCCCTGATTGCCGCCATTGTGCTTGCTGCGGGGCTTTCGTCTCGCATGGGCTCCAACAAGCTTTTGGCCCCCATTGATGGCAAGCCGCTGGTCCGCCACGCCGTTGAGGCTGCATTGGGAAGCGGATGTCAAAGCATAATTGTTGTCACTGGCAACGGGGCGGCGGACGTGGAACGAGCGCTGTCTCCCCTCACTCCCCTCTTCGTTAAAAATCGCGACTATTCAAAAGGTTTGAGCTCGTCCTTGAAGTGTGGTCTTGGTCAGGTGCCCGAGAGCTATGATGGCGCCCTGGTGGTGCTGGGAGACATGCCCGGGGTTACGCCGGCACTACTCGACAGGCTTATCGCGGCCTTCAGTCCCGCCGATGGCCGCGCGATCTGCGTACCGACACGTCACGGCAAGCGAGGCAATCCTGTCCTTTGGGCGCGACGTTTTTTTCCGGAAATTCTGGCCCTGGAGGGCGATGTCGGCGCGCGTCACCTGATTGGGCAATATTCAGACCTCGTCTGCGACGTTGAGGCGGACGACGATTGCCCGCTGACGGACATCGACACGCCCCAGATGCTGGCGGAGTATCAGGCCCGATGAGCGATCCGCTCTACAAAAAGGCATTGCTCCGTCTGGCGGCTGACGCGACCGGAGCGGGGCGCTTGGCGGTTCCCTGCCGGAGCGGCTCGGCCCACAACCCCGTCTGCGGCGACAAAGTGACAGTCGATGTGGCCATCGAGGGCGGCCGGATCACGGCCATCGCGCACGATACCAAAGCGTGCGTCCTCACCCAGGCCTCGGCCTCGATCTTGGGCGGAGAAATCGCGGGCCTCACACGGGCCGAAGTCTCAGCGCTGCACGCGGCCGTCAGCGCCATGCTGGCCGGCGCCTCGCCACCCGCGGCGCCATTCGATGTCTACGCCGCGTTTGACGGCATTGCCGAGCATCGCAACCGGCACAAATGCGTCCTGTTGCCCATCGAAGCCGTACTCGCAGCACTCGAAGTATCAGATTCGAACGAACCGGGTGGCAAACGGGCCTAGTTCAAGCGTATCGCCTGCCGCTACCGCGCTGCCGCATCCAATGTTCAACACATCTCCTCTTGCGACATCGGCGTGTCGGAACGTCGCGTCAGCCGCACTCATGTTGAAGACGCAAAGCACTCGCTCGGTGTCATAGACGCGAACAAAAGCCAGAACCGGTTCGGCGGCATCGAGAAATTGAATGTCGCCAAGTCTGAGCGCCGCGCTCGCTTTGCGCGCCTGCAAGAAACGCCGCGCATAATTGAGTGCTGAATCGGAACTGCGTTCCTGTTCGGAAACCGCGAGAGCCTGGTGTGCTGAACCAAGCGGCAGCCAGGGCCTGCCGGAAGTAAATCCCAGGTTGGGCTGGTGCGCATCCCACGGCATCGGCGTGCGGCAACCGTCGCGGCCCTTGGCCACGGGATAGTACAGATCGCCGACCGGATCACGCAGCTGATCGCGCCGCAGATCGACGTCCGGCAAACCGAGCTCTTCGCCCTGGTAGACCAAGGTCGTGCCGCGAAGGGAACAGAGCAGCGCAAACATCAGCTTGGCAAGCGCCGGGTTCCCATCGGGTGGCGCCCCGAAACGGCTTACCGTGCGCGGCACATCGTGATTGGAGAACGCGACACACGGCCAATGTTCGGGAAACTGCGATAGTCCGTCCAAATGCTTTCGGATATAATTTGGGGCCAGTTTGCTCGCGACCAGCAGGGCGAACGTATAACCGGCATGCAACCCCTTATCTGGCGACAAGTAGGCACCGGAGCGTTCGAATTCCTCCGAGAATTCGCCGAAAACAAAACGTTCGTCGTATTTCTCGACCGTGCGCCGGATGACGTCGAGTTCGGCCCGGTTTTCCAAAAGATTAGAGTCGTGCAGGTGGTGCTGCATGTTTGCCGCATGTGACCAGTGCATCGCCGTGCGCTGCAGCGCCGGAATCGGCGGATTGTCGGCGAGCGTCGCATCATGGAGATAGGCGTTGGCGACATCGAGCCTAAATCCGTTTACTCCGCGCTTGAGCCACAGCTCCAGCACATTGAGCGCTGCCTTGCGTGCGTCTTCGTTCGTCCAGTTCAGCTTCGGCTGCTGGCGTAGAAATTTGTGATGATAGTATTGCCGGCGCGCAGGCTGGTAAGCCCAGGCTGGACCACCGAACACCGACAGCCAATTATTGGGGACCGTCCCGTCGTCGCGTGGATCGGCCCACACATACCAGTCCTTCTTCTTACTGGATGCGTCCATGCTCTCGCGAAACCAGGCATGCTCGTCGGAGGTGTGACAGAGCACTTCGTCGAGAATGATCCTGAGCCCGCGAGCATGGGCTGCCGCGAGCAGTGCGTCGAAGTCGGCGAGCGTTCCATAGTCGGGATGCACGCCTTCATAGTCCGCGACGTCGTAGCCCCAGTCGCGGTTCGGCGAAGGATGAATCGGCGACAACCAGATGGCATCCACGCCAAGACGCTGAATGTAGTCGAGCTTGGACATCAGGCCCGCGAAGTCGCCCTGCCCGTCGCCATTGCTGTCGCAGAAACTGCGGATATAAACCTGATAGACGACGGCGCCACGCCACCATGGCACCGCGCTGTTCACACCTCGCTCGCGCTCTGGATCACTTTGGATACAAGACCGTACGCCTTGGCTTCTTCAGCGCCCATCCAGAAATTACGTTCGGTATCCTGGACGACGCGCTCATAGCTCTGACCGGTCTCGCTCGCGATTTCGCGGATGAGCCGTTCGCGCATCTTCAAAATCTCTTCCGCCTCGATCGAGATATCCGAAGCCTGTCCGCGCACGCCGCCGAGCGGCTGATGCAGCAGGAACCGAGTAAACGGCAGACAGAAGCGATTTTCCTTCTTAGCGCCAATAAAAATATGAGCCCCGGCACTGGCGACCCAGCCGGTTCCGATCATCTTCACGCGCGGTCCGACATAACGGATCATGTCGTGAATCGTATCGCCGGACTCGACGTGACCACCAGGCGAGTTGACGACCACTTTGATGTCGCCCTCCCCTTCCGCCGCATAAGCCAGAAGCTGGGCTGTGACCCGCTCAGCCATCTTCATGTCGACTTCGCCGAATATCAGGACCGTGCGCGACTTGAACAGTGCGTTCTGAACCGGAGAGGATTGCGGATCCGGCCCCTTCTTTTCTTCCTTCTCGTCTTCGTCTTCTTCATCAAAGCGGCGCAAGGCAATACTCCTGATAGGTTCG
>JANYBR010000397.1 GCA_025360685.1 Pseudomonadota bacterium | reverse complement strand
TCATAGCCGCCGAACTCGTTGGGCAGGCCGGCATTGGGATGGCAGCTCACCAAAGTGTCGGCGGCTTGCGAGAGCTCGTCGACGTACGGGCGCAGCTCCTCGGCGCCGAGTGCGCAATTGAGACCCACCGCGAACGGCCTGGCGTGGCGCACCGAATGCCAGAAGGCTTCGGTGGTCTGGCCCGTCAAGGTGCGTCCCGACAGGTCGGTGATGGTGCCGGAGATCCAGATCGGTAGCCGCTCGCCCAATTCCTCGAACACTTCCTCGATCGCGAAGATCGCGGCCTTGGCGTTCAAGGTGTCGAAGATCGTCTCGATCATCAGCAGGTCGGAACCGCCCGCGATCAGACCGCGCGCCGCCTCGCGATAGGTCTCGCGCAGTTCGTCGAAGCTGATGTTGCGATAGGCCGGATCATTGACGTCGGGCGAAATCGAAGCAGTGCGGTTGGTCGGACTGAGCACGCCGGCCACCAGTCGCGGCCGGTCCGCACTTGTCGCCTCATCGCATATTTGTCGCGCCAGGCGCGCGGAGGTCTCGCACATTTCGCGGACGTAGCTGGAGAGACCGTAGTCGGCCTGCGAAGAGGCCGCTGTGGTGAAGGTGTTGGTTTCAAGAATGTCCGCGCCGGCGCTGAGATAGGCGTGACCCACCTCGCGGATGATTTCCGGCCGCGTCAGCGACAGAATGTCGATGTTGCCCTTGAGCTCGTGGCTGTGTTTGCAGAAGCGCTGGCCGCGATAATCGTCTTCCTTCAGGCCATAGCCCTGGATCATCACGCCCCACGAACCGTCGAGCAGCAGGATGCGCTTTTGCGCTTCTTGCTTGAGCCAGCGAATGCGGGCCTGGCGGTCGAAATTCATGATTGATCCTTCGGCTGCAAGCCCATGATCCGGCATGCGGCGTAGGTCAGGTTCGCCTGGTTCAGCGTGTAGAAATGGAATTGCGAGAAGCCGCGCGCGCGCAATTCCTGCACCTGCTCGGCCAGCACGGCGGCGGCGATGATGCGGCGTGTCTCGATGTCCTCGTCGAGACCGGCATAGGCGCGGGCCAGCCAAGCGGGAAGCTTCGCGCCGCACTTGGCCGCCATGCGTTCGACGCCGCGAAATGCGGTGGTCGGCATGATGCCCGGAACGATCGGCGCCGTGATGCCGGCGGCCACCGCCTTGTCGCGGAAACGCGCCACGGCGTCATTGTCGAAGCAGAATTGTCCGAGCGCGCGCGAGGCGCCGGCGTCGATCTTGCGCTTGAGCAGCTGCACGTCGTGATCGAGCGACGGCGAATCTGGATGGCTTTCCGGATAGCACGAGACGCTGATCTCGAACGGCGCAACCTTGCGCACGCCTTCGATCAGTTCCGGCGTCGAGGCGTAACCCAGCGCATGCGGACGATAAGGTCCGCTCATGTCCGGCATGTCGCCGCGCAAGGTGACGATGTGGCGGATGCCGGCGTCCCAATAGGCGCGCACGATCTCCTCGATCTCGAGGCGCGAGTGCCCGACGCAGGTCAGGTGCGCCGCCGGGTGCAGCGAGGTTTCTTCGACGATGCGTTTGACCGTCGCGTGGGTGCGCTCGCGCGTCGAACCACCAGCGCCGTAGGTGACGGAGACGAACGTCGGCGCCAGCGGTTCGAGGCGGCGGATCGCCTTCCACAAGCCTTCCTCGGCCTCCGGCGTTTTCGGCGGCGAGAACTCGAAGGAGACCTCGATGGGGCGCGAGTCGGAGACCAGTTCGGAGAGGCTCATGCCGCCTCCGCACGCGACTTGGCGTTCGCCTGTGCCAGCCAGAGCTTGACGGTAAGCTTGTTCTTGCCGGCTGTGATCGCTTCGCTGGCCAGCGGCATCAATCCGGCAGCCTGGAACCAGCCCTGCACCTCGCGATCGGAGAAGCCCAGGCGGCGGTGCGCGAAATCATGGCGCAGAAATTCCAGATCGTGCGGCGCGAAATCTGCGATCAACAAACGCCCGCCGGGGCGCATGACGCGCGCGGCTTCGCTCACCGCAGCTCCCGGGTCGTCGAGATAGTGCAGCACCTGATGAAACAACACCGCATCGAATCCCTGCGGCGCGTTGCCGGAAGAAAACGGCAGGCGATAGATGTCGGCCAGCCGCACCTGCGCATGTTGGATGTGCGCGCGCGCCAGGCGGTCGCGCGCGATGGCCAACATCTCCGGACTGACATCGACGCCGACGGCGCGCTTCACATGCGGCGCCAGAAGTTCGAGCATGCGGCCGGTACCGGTTCCGGCGTCGAGCAGATAGTCCATCGGCACCGATGCGATGTGGCGGACGATGGCGGCTTCGACGTCCTTGTCGGGCGCGTGCAGCGCGCGGATGCGCTCCCACTCGGCGGCGTTGGCCTTGAAATAGGCGGCAGCCTCGGCGGCGCGCGCCTCGCGCACAGCGGCCAGGCGCTTGGAATCGGCTTCGAGGAGGGCGGACTGCGGCGCCGCAATGGCGCAAATGGCGGCGCCGAATTGCGCGCCCTTGCCCTCTTCGCTGGCACGATAAAAGACCCAGCTGCCTTCCTTGAAGCGCTCCAGCAACTCGGCTTCGCACAGCAGCTTGAGGTGGCGCGAGACCCTGGGTTGGCTCTGGCCGACGATTTCGATCAGCTCGCTGACCGTCAGTTCCGCTTGCCGCAAAAGCAGCAGGAGGCGCAGGCGGGTTGGATCGCCGGCGGCGCGCAGCATGGCAATCAGACGGTCCAAGGCTTCCTCCAGTAAGAGTGCATATAAACATATCTTTATATGATTATGCAACAGGCTGTTGCAGCCGGGTATCGGGCGTTTACGGCGGTTGCCTGTATAAAGGCGCACGATGGTGGGGCATTGGGGACGACGGGGGCTGAAGCTGGCGGCGGTCGGTCTGCTGGCGGGTTGGCTTGCGGGTTGCGCGAGCGGGCCGCCGAGCGCCGAAGCGCTCGCCGCCAACGATCCATTTGAAACGACCAATCGCGACACGCTCAAGCTCAACGGCAAGATCGACCGCTATTTCGTCATCCCCACGGTGGCGGTGTATTTCACCGTGGTGCCCGAAGGCGGGCGCAAGATGGTCCACAATCTGCTGCAGAACCTGAACCTTCCGACGGTGTTCGTGAACGACGTGCTGCAGGGCGAAGCGCAGCGCGCGGGCCAGACCCTGGAGCGATTCTCGATCAACTCAACCTTGGGAATCGGCGGCCTGTTCGACCCGGCCACGAACAAGTTCCACCTACCCGGACACGGCGAGGATTTCGGCCAGACCCTGGCCGTGTGGGGTGTGGGGGAAGGGCCCTACCTGGTATTGCCGTTTTTCGGGCCGCAACCGCCGCGCGACGCGTTCGGGCAGATAGCCGACATCTTCCTGGATCCCACCTCGTACATTCACCTCAAGCAGCATATCTGGTGGGACGCCGGGCGCTATTATTTCACGCTGCTGGACCTGCGCGGGCAAACCTACCAGCAAGTACAGGAGGTTCAGCGAAGTTCGGTGGACTATTACGCGTCGTTGCGCAGCCTTTACAGACAGCTCCGCAACAACGAAATTCGCAATGGCCGGCCGGACACGCGCAATTTACCGGACTTTTGACGGTTCGCCGCCACGAACTTGCCACAAGACGCCCTGACCATCTCGGCGCCCAAGAGGAAAGACGACCCATGTCTCTGTTGGACTCCACTCCCGCAATCGCGCGGCGCACGGTGCTTGCCGTTGCCGCTGCGTCCCTGGCTCTGTTCGCTGGCGGAGCCGCCGCTTCCGCGCCGCCTCCCGCGGAGGCCTATGTGCAGGCCAATGTGCAGGTCGGTCTTGCCCTGCTGAACAATCACACCGAGTCGACCGACCAGAAGCGCGAGCAGTTCGAACACTTCATTCTCGGCCTGACCGATATGAAGCGCATCGCGAGCTTCACCCTCGGCCAGTACAAGCGCACCGCCACGCCGCAGGAACAGGAGGCGTTCGCCGCCGCGTTCCAGAACTACGCGGTCGCGGTGTACCAGTCCTACTTCGCCAAATATTCCGGCCAGACCTTGAAGGTCACCGGCTCGCAGCAGCGCGCGCCGGGCGACACGATCGTCACCACGCAGATGATCGATCCCAACGACAGGAGCGGACAACAGCCGCTGGAAGTCGACTTCCGCGTCCTGACCGACAGTGGCCGGTATGTGGTGATTGACTTCAGCGTGGCGGGTATCTGGCTCGCGCTCGAGGAGCGCGACCAGTTCAGCGCATTCCTCGGCCAGAACAATGGCAGCATCCCGACATTGATCTCGCATCTGAGGGAACTGGCCAAGACGTATAAGTAGGCGGCGGGCGCGGACCACGTCTTTCCTCCCCCGTCGTTACGGGGGAGGTGCTGAGCGCAGCGAAGCGGAGGGGGCACGTGTGCGCCAGCGTGCCGGCGCGCTGACCGCTCCCCCTCCCCGGCTTCGCCGGACCTCCCCCGTAACGACGGGGGGAGGAAAAGCTTGGTGCCTACGCCCGCGCAAACCTTTTGTACTTGATGCGGTGCGGCTGGTCGGCGGC
>JANYBR010000374.1 GCA_025360685.1 Pseudomonadota bacterium | reverse complement strand
GTCGGATGGGTCGGCGAATGTCGTCAGTCCAAACAACTGCCGATGCACGGCGGTATCTGATCCCGCGTAGTACGACTCAATGCCGCTCGTTCGCCATTCGATCGCTTCATTGCTCGCGGGAACGGCACAAGCAGGCTTCTCGGGCGACTGAACGCTTTCAGCATTAGCAGGCTGACTAGCATTCGCGGCGACTGCATTCAGCGAGGTCGCCAGGTAAAGGATGGCAACAGCCGTATACAATGCTCGCATTGCGATCAGCCCACCCATTTTGTGCCGCCGGTATCTTGGCCTGACGGACATTTTGTACCAGCGTGACCGATCACACACAAATCTAGATCGACCGTGGGCGCGTCACATTGAGATGCTCGCCGCATTGTTGTTGGCGGAAGGATTGTCGGCGTGCAGTGGCAGGCTCTACGGCGGTAAACGTTCTTCTCGCCGGGCAGCGTATATGTCTGCAGCGGCGAACGGCAGCTTGGCGACTCGCGGTTCAGCCCCGGGCTTGAACCGTTACTGGCCAAGCATCTATAGCGATCTCCGTCTGAGGCATCAGGCTAAAGCAGCCCGCCATGGCCGAGGCACCAGCAGCGAGAGCACGATCGCCGCGAGGAACGTGAGGAGCAGACTGACCACGATGACCGCGCCGGTCGGCAGATCGAAAATCGAAGACGCCGCCAATCCGACGACGTAGCCGATCAGACCAACCGTGTAGCCGATCGCGAGGCGATAGGTCTCTGCAAACCGCCTCGCCGCCAGTGCCGGCACGATCAGGCTGGCGAAGACGAGATAGATGCCCACAAGCTGGACCGACTGAGTCACGACCAGCGCAAAGAGAATGTAGAACCCGGCCTGTCCGATGCGGCGGCGAAAACCAAACCAGATGGCAAGGGCGACCGCGTACAACACCGCCACCGGAATCAGGCTGGCCGTCGAGACCCACAATATCTGTCCGACCAGCAGGTCTTTGAGATGTTCGCCGCCATGCGGATTGTTGGCGAGAATGAGAAGCTCGACGCTGGCCGCGACCACGAACAGAACGCCGATCAGCGCTTCCTGCGCGGCGGCCCATTTTTTTCGGTCCAGGTCAGCGCCAGTGCGCCGATCAGCGCGGCTGAAACCGCCGCCACCTGCACGCGCCAGCCTTCGGGCTCGAAACCCAATGCGTCTGCCGCCGTCACGCCGAGTCCGGCGACCTGGGCGATGGCAAGATCGATGAAGACGATGCCGCGATTGAGCACCTGCTGGCCCAATGGAACATGTGTCGCAAGCACCAGAAGCCCGGCAAGGAACGCCGGCAGCAGGATGGAGAGTTCCAGATTTCCCAGACTCATTTCTTCAGCCCCGCCAGCAGCCGGTTGATCGTGTCGCCATAAAGACTGAACAGATCCTTCGCGCCGTCGGTGCCGCCGACGGTAAAGGGCAGCACCACGGCGGGAATCCCGGCATGCTCCGAGATGAACTGAGACGGCCGGTCGTCTTCATAGGCCGCGCGGATCACGAACTTCGCCGGCGTGGCCTGCAGCTTTTGCAACACCTCGGCGAGATAGCCGCTCGACGGCGGTACGCCCGGTTTCGGCTCGAGCGGCACGACCTCGTGCAGGCCCAGCCAGTTTTCCATGTAGATCCAGGCGTGATGCTGGACCGCGATGTTGACGCCTTTCAGCGGCGCGGCCTGCGCCGTCCATTTTGCCAGTGCGGCGGACCAGCGCTTTTCGAAATCCGCTGCGCGGCTCGCATAGTAGGGCGCGTTCGCGCTGTCGAGTTGTGCGAAACGCGCCGCGAGCGCTTTGGCGATGGGCAGCATCATGCGCGGATCGGTCTGAATGTGCGGATTGCCGGCGGCATGAATATCGCCCTCGGCACGATCCAGGCGGCTGGGTTGTTCGAGCAGCCGCACATAGCTGGTTGCGTCGAACGCGCCGGGTTGCCCGGTGGCGAGCTTGGAATTGTCCGACTGTTGCAGGATCATCGGCAGCCAGCCGATCTCCAGTTCCGCCCCATCGCAGACCGTGATGTCCGCGCTGCGCGCCTTCGCAATCAGGCTGGGACGCGCTTGAATCTGGTGCGGATCCTGCGCGCCGGTGGTGGCGGTGTAGACGGAAACCTTGTCGCCGCCGACCTCGCTCGACAGCGCGCCCCATTCCGGCTCGCAGGCAAAGACGCTCAAGGCGGCCGAGGCCGGTGAGCTGAACGCGATTGCCGACAGCGCGGCACCGATCAATAATTTTTTCATGGTGTTCTCCTCAGTAGCGATGGGCGCCGTGCGGCCCGTAGATGACGGTGTATTGGAACAGGATCAGATCGTTCGGTTTGAGATCGGCTTCGTCGTGCGTGTACTGCAGCCGCAGCCGGCCAAACTCGCTCGTGTCGTACTCGAGCAGGGCGGTTGCGGCGCGCGGGGCATGGCCAAGATCGTCCAGAAGACTTCCCGCCAGCGCCGGTCCGGGATTGGACGAGCCCAGATCGGCGTAGCGCAGCCCAAAACTCCATTGCGGCATGAACTGATAGACGGCTTGCGCGTACCAGCCGAAGCGGTCTTGCGAGAAGGCCGTGGCATCGAAGAAGCCGCCTTCATGGCCGTAGAACAGTTCGCTCGACACAGTGAGATTGCGCACCACCGGATTACCGCCCGGCGCCCATTTGTAAACGACGCTCAGGATTCCCAGATCGTCCGTGCCGTCGAAAAGGTGGCCTTCGCTATCGCGCTTGTCGGCGCGCGAATGCAGGTACGACGCGGCCAGCAAGTAGGAGCTGCTGTCGTTGATGTCGTTTCCGGTGTGCACGAACGCGGTGACGGTGCCCTGGCCGGTGTGTGACGCGCCAGTGGCGGGATAGGCATCGCCGCGGAAAATCTCCGCGCCGAATTCCAGGAACTGGTCCGTTGGCGCCAGCCAGCGAACCTGCAGCCCATCATCGCCATATTGCGAGTTGAGGAATGCGCGATAGGGCAGGGGCGCATCGGAGAACGACCAGTCATGCGCGTGGCGCTCGTTGATGTAGCCGATCCCCGAGAGGAAGCGTCCCGCCTTCAACGTCACGCCGTAGGGCAGGTCCTTCGTCTGGATATAGGCCTCTTCCACCGACAGGCTGTTGTCGTCCTTCATCGAGAAGTCGAGGAAGCCCTGCAAGGACGGATCGATGTTGGCCGCCAGCGATACTTCCGACTCGCCAAGCGAAAAACCGCGCAGCGGACCACGGGCGTCCTCGCCGGCCGCAAACCCTCTGATGTGCGCGGTTTGCGTGTCGTGCGACGACGCCACGTAGAAGCCGTTCAGCACTGCGGCGATTCCCGGATTGAACGCATTGTTCGAAGCCGGCGGCGCGGCGGGCGGTGGCGCTTCGGCCGCTGCTTTCTGTGCCGCATTGGCCGACGCCTCGGCCGTCTGCGCGGCGGCCTGGGCCGCGACGGTCGCCGTGCTGGCCGAACGATTGGCGGTGGTCGCCGCGGCGCGCGCTTCTCTGGCGTCCGCTTCGGCCTTTGCCAGGCGGCTTTCGAGCGAGCGGATCTTGCCGCCATAGTCGTGCTCGAGCGCGCTCAGTTGGGACTTGATCGCGGCCAGATCGGCTGCTTCGTCCGCCGACGCCGGCGACGCCGCAAGAAGCACCAGGCCGATGACGGCCAGCGCGACGGCTTTGTTGCGCCGCGGGCACGTGTGCCGGCTTGGTAAAACAGACGTACGTGAAACTTTTGTTCCGCCGGAATGCGGAAGGGCTTCGCTCATCGGATAACTCCAGGACTTCGAGGGCCAGCATCTCCGTGCGACAGAGCGTGCTGCGATGAGTTCCGGCGGCGCGCCGGATGGATCGGCGCAACCTCGGGACTCAGCTGCTTATTCGGGTGGAGTTAGGCGGAAGGTGGCGCGCGGCTCTTCCAGGCATGCGAATGCGTCTGCCCGATCGCGATGACTTCGAGGGCGACGACGCTGAAAAGGGTGGTGACGCTCAACACCATGACCGCGCTCGTCGACGGGGTCACATAGCTGCCGGCGTGCAGCAGTCCCTGACAAATCGGGCAGTTGGCCTGATCGTCTCGAGCGGGAGCCTTGTCCGGCAGCGGCGCGTGCGGGTTGGCGGCCTGCGTTAGCGTCGTCGCCGTTCCGGCCCGTGTGGCGGCATGGATGTGGGTCTGCGTGACGATGGTTTGTGCGGTGAATGCAAGCAGCGTCAAAAGCGCGATCGCAAGGCGCGGTGTCCTGGCCCGGGGCAGGAATCTGCGGCCCCTCGCCATCACGGCGGAACGCGTCTTCACCGGCGTCGCTCAACACGCTGCATGCGCGTATCTATGCCGATCGGTTGAGCGACGCAATATCTAGAACTGGGTAAGCACCGCACTGTCTCGTGAACGGACTAGTTGCAGGTCATGCCGCCAGGCCCGCCGAAGAATATGTAGGAACCCCAACTGCCGCCGGCGCTCGCCGGGGTGAAGTCAACGGTGAAGCAGGCCGGCAGGCCCTCATCCTGAGGCGCAAGGTCCGTCCAGACTCCGAAGCCGTCATTTTCATCGTGCGGAATGTAAAAGATGTCTTCCTGGAAAGCGGCCTGCTGCCAGCCGGTCGCCGCGAGCCTGCCTGAACCCATTTGCGGCCATGCATCGCCCGTTTTGCGCGCGACTTCGCCGCCATAGTCGACCCGGGTTGCCTTGTTGGCGAGGCCACCTGCGCCGTAGATCGACGTGGGATAGTAGCCGACGGCCTCGTAGTCGCCCGGACCCTTTAGAAACAGCCACCAATTGCCCTGGTAGAGTTTCCACTGAAGCTCGAAGCCCCACTGATCTCCGCCGAACGTGGAGTAGTGGTTCCACGGCCCTCCGAGATACCAGTTCGAATTGATCTGCACGAACCCCGCGCAATCAAGATTGTAGCAACCGGTGTTGTTGTAGCCGTCCGCCGTCCAGTAGATGAACAGCACGGAGGAATTGCCCCAGCGGTCGGGCTCGTTCACCCATCCACCTTCGGCTGTCTGCGTGCCGCTCGGCGCGTCCGCTACGTACCATTGTTGGGACAGAGTGAAGTCGCCGCTGGGATTCCACAGGTTCAACCAGGAATTGCCGCCAAAGTTGTCGATAAATTGCCACGCATGGGCATGCAGGTGCGTTGCTTCCCAGTCGGGCTTGAAATCGTTTCTTCCCTGCTTGCCCGGATGGAAGTTCGGAGTCTTGGACAGGAAGTCGCGCAAGGTTGGAAAGCGCACGAGCCGTTCCAGTGTGATGCGCTGGAGCGGAATCGTACCCGACTTGCAGGCAATGCGATTTCCGAACTGGTCCTTAAGGCCGAGCTGCAGCAATGACGGCGCGTAGCGAACGGTGCCAGGGACTTGCCGGTCTGAAATGGGTTTGAATGCCGTCGAGCGCGGCGCAGGGGCAAGTTTCTTTATGCCCAATCGGCGGAGGCTGGGCTGCGACTCGATCGTGACACAGTCGGCAAAAGCGCCATCGGTCGTGAACGTGCTCACGATAACGACGCCTTCATAGTAGTTCAGAATGTAGCTACGCATCTCCTCGAAAGCTTTGGCATTTGCGACGCGCGCACCGGCGAGCCGCCGATAGGCTGCAAATTTTGCCGTGCGCGTGTTGGTCAAGAACGATTGAAACGATACGAAGCGTGCGATTTTTTCGCGATCGATGGATTGGGCCAAGCCGCCACCGATGAGCGCAAGCGAGCCGATGAGCAACACCAAGGATGTGATGAGTGAGAGTCGAAGCCGCTGCATGTTCCTCTCCTACGAGTTGGAAACTGTCCACTGAAGAGTCGAAAACTCGTCAACGCGGTACGAATGTCGGCGCAGGTTCTTACAGTTGCCGAACGACACGAACCCCCCTGGATAGGGGGGCGCAATGTCTGACAGGTGCACCTCTGAGAAGTCGGAAATTCGTGCGCCAGGTTGCGGCATCCGATTCAACCTCCACGCGCCGGCCGGGTGCACGGGCCGTCGAGAAGTGCCGGTTCCGTCTCGACCGTTTTTGAGTGTAAACCGGAATCGGGCGCTCGTCGCGCCCGACATCCTCGCGGTCGTCCTGTCCAAAAGAGGCAGGCCGGCTTGAAATGTGCGCCACGCGGCGGGAGCGACGACTGTGTCTATGCCGCCAACCCGAAGCTTCCGTAACGCCCCGGCGTCCTCGCTGCTGCAATTGGAGTTTCCGAACGTGCACGCCGACTGCTAAGAGATTGCGCAAGGCTTGTCGGGATGCTCGGTTTCTCCGTAACCTGCAGCCAAAATAACTCCGCCCCCGCGCGGAGACAGCGGGGGTGCCCATGAATGCGAGAATAGTCGGCCACGTCGAAGCCGTGCTTCTGATTCTCATCCTTCTCTTTATCCCCGGTTATGCCGCGATCATGCGGGCCCAGCATCCGGCTGCCACGGCGGCGTCCGCGAATTCCGCGCCCGGCGCGAACGTCGACAGTGCCAAGATCGCCAACGCCGATACCGATCCCGGCGAGTGGCTGAGCCATGGCCGCACCTATTCCGAGCAACGCTTCTCGCCGCTCGACCAGATCAACACGGCGAACGTCAAATCGCTCGGCGTTGCCTGGGAGTACCGCACCTATTCCGTGCGCGGCCTCGAGGCCACGCCGCTCGTCGCCGATGGTGTGATGTACATCACGCTGGCGTGGAGCAAGGTCATCGCCCTCGATGCCAAGACCGGCAAGGAATTGTGGACCTACGATCCCAAAGTGCCGGGTGCTACCGGGCGCTACGCCTGCTGCGATGTGGTCAATCGTGGTGTGGCGTTGTGGAAGGGCGCGGTGTTCGTCGGCACGCTCGACGGCCGTCTCATCAAGCTGAACGCCAAGACCGGTGACGTGGTGTGGAGCATCGACACGGTCGAAAACCACATGCACACCTATACGATCACCGGCGCGCCGCGCGTCATGAACGGCCTGGTCGTGATCGGAAACGGCGGCGCGGAATATGATTCGCGCGGTTATGTCAGCGCCTTCGACACCGACACGGGCAAGCTTGCGTGGCGCTTCCATGTCGTGCCGGGCGATCCGTCCAAGCCGCAGGAGAATGCGGCGCTCCAGGCTGCGCTCAAGACCTGGGACACGACGGGCAAGTACAAGTTCTGGAACATTGGCGGCGGCGGCGCGCCGTGGAATTCCATGGCCTACGATCCGCAGCTCGATCTGCTTTATTTCGGCACCGGCAACGGCAATCCGTGGAACCGCAATCTGCGTTCGCCCAAGGGTGGAGACAATCTCTATCTCTCGTCCGTCGTGGCGCTGCATGCCAGGACCGGCGAGTTCGCCTGGGCCTACCAGACCACGCCGGGCGACACCTGGGACTTCGACTCGACGGCCGACGTGGTACTCGCAGATCTGACGATCGACGGAAAACTCCGCCATGTGTTGATGCACGCGCCGAAGAACGGCTTCTTCTACGTGATCGACCGCGCCACGGGAAAACTCATCAGCGCGCAGAAATTCGGCATCGTCAACTGGGCCAAGAGCATCGATCTGAAGACCGGCAGACCGGTCGAGAATCCCGATGCGCGCTACAAGGAAAAGCTGACTGTCGTGTATCCCGCGGCCACCGGGGCGCATAACTGGCAGCCGATGACCTACGATCCGCAGACCGGGCTCGTCTACATCCCGGCGATGGACGCCGCGCAGCCTTTCATCGGCTCGAGCAGTATCGACTACCACCCGCATGCCTGGAATCTCGGCATCGATTTCGCCGCCATCTCGGACGCCGTGCTGAAACTGATCCAGTCCGGCCAGGCACCCGCGCCGGCCGTCGGCTTCATCAAGGCGTGGAATCCCGTCACCCAGAAAGAAGCCTGGCAGGTCTCGATGGGCGGCTCGTGGAACAGCGGGCTCATGTCCACCGGCGGCGGCCTGCTGTTCGGCGGCGACGCCTACGGCATGTTCAGCGCCTATGATGCCAAGAACGGCAAGCGGCTTTGGAACATCGATCTGAAAACCGGCATCCTTGCGCCCGCAATGAGCTACACGATCGATGGCGAGCAGTATGTCGCGCTGCTTGCCGGGTGGGGTGGGGCAGGCGGTCTCTCGGCGTTCCGCGATCCGAACACGGCGCTTTCCAAGTACCAGACCAACCAGGGCCGCCTGTTTGTGTTCAAGCTGGGTGGCCGCCAGATAGTTCAGCCGCTCAGCCCCGAGGGCACGCCGCCGGTCGATCCGCCGGCGATGACGGCGGCGGAGAACGCGATGACCGCGAAGGGCTTCACGCTCTATCACACCACCTGTCTGGTCTGTCACGGCTTCTTCGCGCAGTCCGAGGGCGAGGTGCCGGACCTGCGTCTCGCAGCGCCGGAAATCTGGAGCCAATACGATGCCATCGTGCTTGACGGCGCGCTTCAGGACGGCGGCATGGCGTCATTCAAGGACATTCTGTCCAAGGACGACGTCACCGCGATCCGGGCCTATGTGCTGCAGCAATCGCACCTGGCATGGGATCAGGCGCATCCGGCGGCGGGTCACAAACCCTAGCGGTCTCGCGCCTTATTGGTAGACGAAAGCCGCGTCATCGAGATTGATGGCCGGCAGCTGGTCCTTCTCGGCCCAATAGTCCTGGCTGTGCTGCCACTCGGGCTTGTTGCCGCGCTTGGGCAGCAGATGCATGCCGCGCATCAGGTAGCCGGGATTGAAATTTTCCGGATCGATCCAGGTTGAAAGCGGCATGTCCTTGTCCTCGGGCCGCAGCGCAGGCGTGACTCTCCGCACTCCCTTTTTCTTCATGTGATTGAGAAGGCGGCAGACAAAGTCGGCCACGAGATCGGCACGCAGGGTCCAGCTGGCGCGGAAGTATCCGAACACCCACACCATGTTGGGAACGCCAGTGAACATCATGCCGCGATAGGTGACGGTCTTGGCGAAATCCAGCGGCTTGCCGTCGATGATCAAGTTGATGTCGCCGAGCGCATTGAGGTTGAAGCCCGTGGCCGTGATGATGATGTCGGCTTCGAGTTCCTGGCCCGACGCCAGCAGGATGCCCTTTTCGGTGAAGGTCTCGATCTGGTCGGTGACCATCGAGGCCTTGCCGGCCTTGATGCCCTGGAAGAGGTCGCCGTCCGGTACGAACGCAATGCGTTGCCGCCACGGACGGTAGGCTGGCGTGAAGTGCTGTTCGATGTCGTAGTCGGGTCCGAGATAGGCGCGAACGCCGGCGAGCAATTCCTGCTTTACGGCCTCCGGTTCGTTCAAGGCGCGGCGGGTGAACACGTCCTGGTCGAACAGGATTTTCCGGCGCACGATCTCGTGAATCCATTCCTCCTTGATGCCGATCTGGCGCAACGTGTTGGCCAGATCGTTCTCGTTGCGGCCCGCGATGAAATAGGTCGGCGAGCGCTGCAGAACGGTAACGTGCGTGCAATCCGCGGCAATCGCGGGGGCCAGAGTTGCCGCGGTCGCGCCCGAACCGATGATGATGACGTTCTTGCCCTTGTAATCGAGGTTCTCGGGCCAGGTTTGTGGATGGACGATTTTGCCCTTGTACTTGTCCATGCCCTTCCACTTTGGCGTGTAGCCTTCGGAGTGGCGGTAATAGCCCTGGCACATCCAAAGGAAACTGGCGGTGAAACGTGCCGTCTCCCCCGTATCGGTGCGGGTGGCTTCGATCGTCCAGCGATTGTCCTTGCTCGACCACTCGGCCGACTTGATCTGATGCTTGTAGCGGATGTGTTTGTCGAGGTGGTTCTCCTCGATGGCTTCGCCCATGTAGGTGAGGATCTCGTCGGCGGTGGCGATCGGTGCACCGGTCCACGGCTTGAAGCGATAGCCGAAAGTGTACAGATCGCTGTCCGAGCGGATGCCAGGATATTTGTGCGTGATCCAGGTGCCACCGAAGCTTTCCAAGCCTTCCAGGACGACGAAACTGGTACCCGGGCATTGCGTGGCCAGGTGATAGGCCCCGCCGACGCCGGAAATCCCCGCGCCCACGATGAGGACATCGAAATGCTCAGTCTTTTGTGCTGCGGGCCGGGCGAGTGTGGCTGTGTCGCTCATGGGCAGGATATTCTCCGTAAGTCGCGCTCGTTCACACGGTTCAACGATTCAGAATGGTGTGTCGCCGTATTGTCTTGGGCTTACAGCATCGGTCTCCTTGATCGAAATCAAGCGGATCGAACATATGCGAGGGAATCCGGGGCGAACCGGTTGTTTGTTCCAATATGACGCACCTATCCGATACGAACGGATCGCGTTCACTATGAAAAATGGGCCGCTGGAGAGACTGACCGCGATTTGCCTGGGTAACGCTGTCTACTGAGGACGGTGCGGCCACAGGTAAACTTGAACTTGGCAAAAATCGAGGTTTGATTGCCCGCTTAAACTGCTTTACGCAGGCCGTTCAGATTCGAACACATAGAGCCTTTGTGAACTGTTGGACGCGCAGTCTCGTCTGCAATATTGGAAATCATGAACATGAAAGTGGCGCATTTGCTCGGGAGGCACTTTGAATAGTCTTCTGGATCGCGGTTCCGAAGCGGTCGGAAACAATGCGCGCGCGCTGGCGCGGTATCTGGCCACCTATCGCGAGGCCAGCAATGCGCGCAGCCTGTTCGAGCTGGCCATCACGGCCGGCGCGCTCATCGTGCTGTGGGTCGCGATGTGGCTGTCGCTGGGCGTCGGCTATTGGCTGACATTACTGATTGCCGTGCCCGCGGCCGGATTTCTGGTGCGGCTGTTCATGATCCAGCACGATTGCGGGCATGGCGCATTTTTCCGCCATCGTGCGGCCAACGACTGGATCGGACGGGTACTCGGCGTGTTCACGCTGACGCCCTACGATGTCTGGCGGCGTGCGCATGCGGTGCATCATGCCACCACCGGCAATCTGGACCGGCGCGGCATCGGCGACATCGAAACCCTGACGGTGCGCGAATATTTCGAGCGCTCCTGGCTGGGCCGGCTAGGCTATCGCCTCTACCGGCACCCGTTCGTGATGTTCGGATTCGGGCCGGCCTATCTGTTTCTTTTGCAGCACCGCTTGCCGATCGGAATGATGCGCGAGGGTTGGCGGCCATGGGCCAGCTCGGTCGCGACCAACGCGGCCATCACATTTGGCGTCGGCTTGATGATGTGGCTCGTCGGTCCGGCGCATTTTCTGATGGTACATGTCCCGATCGTTCTGCTGGCGGCATCCATCGGCGTGTGGCTGTTCTATGTGCAGCATCAGTTCGAGGGTGCGCACTGGGCGAGCAACGAGACCTGGGACCTGCACGAGGCCGCCCTGCATGGCAGTTCGTACTACGACCTTCCTGGCGTGCTGCGCTGGTTCACCGCCAATATCGGTCTGCACCATATTCATCACCTGAGCAGCCGCATTCCCTATTACCGCTTTCCGCAGATCCTGCGCGACCGTCCCGAGCTCAAGACCATCGGCCGCGTCACGCTGGTTGAAAGCGTGCGCGGAATCCGCCTTGTACTATGGGATGAGACGCAGAAGCTTCTGATTTCCTTCCGCGAGGCGCGCCAGCTCAGACATTCCGCGCCGGTGAGCGACAGTAGCCGTTAGAGCAATCATCTTGCCGTCTGTCCGGCTCAGCCGAGAATCTCGACCGCACCGTTCTGCGCCATGCGCTCGATCTCGGGCGGCGTCAGTCCCAACTCACCCAGGATTGCGCGCGTATGCTCGCCGATACGCGGCGCCATGCGCGGCGGAATCTTTGCTGCGCCGGCCACGCGTATGGGACTGTCGACCGTGCGCAGACCGCTTGCACCGGCTAGCGCGGGCAGCAGCCCGTTGGCTTCGACCTGCGGGCAAGCGATGTGGTCGGCAGGTTCGGCGATCGGGCCAAAGGTGATGCCGCTCGCCATGAAGCGGGCGCGCCAGTCGGACCAGTTGCGGCCAGCAAAGATTTCTTCCAGTGCGCGCGTCAATTGTGCCGCATTGGCGGAGCGCGCTTCGGGCGTGGAAAATCGCGCATCGCTTGTCCATTCCGGATGGCCGACGCAGGCGGCGAGCAGCGGCCACTCGCGCGTGTGATTGACGATCGAGAGCATGAACCAGCGATCGTCGCGGCAGCGAAAGACTTCGAGCAGGGCGCTGCGATCGTAGCGTTGCGAGCGCGGATGAAACTTCGCATCGCACAGCGCGGCCTGCACGTAACAGCCCATGGACCACAGGCCGTTGGCGAGCAGGGAAGTCGAAACGACGCCGCCTTTGCCGGTGATCTGGCGGCGATAGAGTCCCGTCATGATCGCGCCGAACAGCGCCACTGCGGTGGGATGATCGCCCATGGCGGGAATCGAACGCGCCGGCTCGGACTCGGCGGTAGGGCGCACTGCGCTCATCAGGCCGGAGCGCGCCCACCATGCGGTGGAGTCGTAACCCGTGCGGTCCTTCTCCGGCCCGTCCTCGCCATACGGTGTGAGCGAGGCGTAGATGATGCGCTCGTTGAGCGGCAGCACATCTTCAGGCCGCAGATGCAGGCGCTCGCGGATCGGACCGGGAAAGTTGGTGATGAACACATCGGCCCGCGCGATCAGCGTCTCCAGAACCTTGCGCGCGACATCCTGCTTAAGGTCGAGCGCCAGACTTTCCTTGTTGCGATTGTCGAGCATCCAGAAATAGTCATGCTCGGATGCGGGCACGCCGGGCAGCTTGATCAGCTGGCGATAGGAATCGCCCGCACCAGGCGGCTCGATCTTGATCACGCGCGCGCCGAAGTCGGACATGATCGTGGC
>JANYBR010000034.1 GCA_025360685.1 Pseudomonadota bacterium | reverse complement strand
CCTGTGTAATGAGCGACAGCCCTTCGGCGATCAGCGCGCGGCCCGGCTCGCAGATCACCGGAATCTTCGGATTGGGCAAGGTCTCGAGCGCTTCCTTGATCGTGTCGAAATACCAGTGATAGGGCGGCACGTCGTCGCCCTGATAGGGGCCGGGAAATCCGCCGCCGATGTCGAGCGCGGCGATCTCCACCTTGGCCAGAAGCGCGGTGCGCCGCGCCATCTCGATCGCCTGGGCATAGGAGAACGGCGACAGGCACTGCGAGCCGACATGGAAGGTGATGCAGGGCGCCGCACCCGACTCCTGCACGCGCTTGAGCAGCTTGGCCGCTTCCGCCGGCGTGGTGCCGAACTTGCTGGACAGCTCCAGCACCGCGCCGCCCAAGGGCGTCGCGATGCGCACGAAGATGCGCAATTTCTTCGGCTGCCTGGTTTCGGCCAGCAGCTTGTCGAGCTCATAGTCGCAATCGACCACATAGTCGGTCACGCCATATTTCTCGAACGCGGTCTTGGCTGCGCCCACCTGGCGCACCGGCGACATGAAGTGGCAATGGGCGTCGGGAAAGCGGTTCTTGACGATCTCGATCTCGGGCACCGAAGCGGTGTCGAAGTGGCGGATGCCCGCCGCCCACACCTGCTCGAGCACATGCGGCGCCGGATTGGCCTTGATCGCGAACAGCGCATCGCCGGGAAAGCCGTCGAGGAAGCGCCGCGCCGCGGCTCCGAATTTCTCCGGGAAGATGCAATAGACCGGCTCACCCGGCTTCAGCGTGGCGATGGCCTTCTCGACCGTTGCGAAGCGCGGAATCGCGTCGATGCGCGTGGGTGCGTTCATGCGAAGACACCAGACCTCAAATTCGAGGCCTCTTTGCGGCAAAGGGGACGGGGGGTCAAGGAGTTTTGTGTGACGGTCTTGCTGCCTTGGTTCGACGCGGCGCGGAGAAGAGTTGTCACGTGGAGGCGCGAAGAACGCCGAGCGACGCAGTTTGAAGACATTCAGCGGCCGATCGGGCGCACCTTTGTGGCGAAGTCGCTATCGGTCCCATTCCGCGCTCTCCGCGGCTCCGCGTGAGTCATTATTTTCCGGCTCTAGAACCAGTACACGAGCACGGCAGTCAGAACCGTGTTCGCCACTGGCAGCATCGGCGGCGCACGCTGCGCTTGGGAATGAGGTGACGAAGCATCTTCGCCTTTACGAGCGCAAAAAAAGACGGTGGCAGAAAGCCATAGATGGATCCCATGCGCTGCCCTGGTACGGGTGCAATTCCGGGGTTTGGCCACTCGTCCACATTTGCTTCCGAAACGATGATCCAGCTGCGTTCACCGTCGAGCAGCAACTCGCGGCTGATGCCAGCCGGAATCTCGATACCGACAGTCTCAGCATTGGGCTTGCTGTGTGTTATCGGAAGAATAACTACGATGCGCTTTCCCGGAGAGGGTTTTGTCGCGACTGCGATGCAGGCCGGCCGCTCCTTGGCTGTCTGGCGGCCCAGATCGGCCTCGTGTCTCCAGAGAAAATCGTATCGGAACACCAAACCCGGCTCGGGTTTGGGTAAGCTCACTTCCGCTTTCTCAACAATTTGTTCAGGTGATTATGGCGCGGATGCATTTTCGCTCTTCGGACCGCGGCGACGATTGTCTCGGGCAGTTCTTCGGTTCGATGCGATCGCTTCATCACCGCCCTCATCCAGTCATACTGGTCCGCCGACATGAGCACGAATTCCCGGCGGCCGTGGCGCGTGATCTCGACCGGCTCCTTCTGCGCGCGATGCTGGAACTCGCCGACCTTGCGTTGAAACTCCACTGCGGTTGTGGTGACCATGGGCGTTCTCCGTATTATCTGGATTATACGGATAATACGGAGTTTTGGCAAGCGGCGTCCGCCGCCTAAACCTCGACCAGGAGTTCCTTCAGACCGCGGAAGAACGGCATGGAGCGCCATTGCGGCGCTGCGTGCGCGTCGGCGAGGTGGACGGACGCAAATCGTTGGAAGAAGGACAGGATGCCGACCTGCGCTTCCATCCGCGCCAAGGGCGCGCCGATGCAGATATGCGCGCCGCCGCCGAACGCAACATGCGGCGCATCCTTGCGCGCGATGTCGAAGCGATGCGGCTCGGGAAACACCGCCGGATCGCGGTTGGCGCCGCGCAGGGACGCGAAGAGCGACTGGCTGCGCTTGATCGGGCAGGCGCCGACTTCCATGTCGCGCGAGGCGATGCGACTCGTAATGTCGACCGGCGATTCGTAGCGCAGAACTTCTTCCACCGCCGAATTGATCAGGCCGGGATCGGCGCGCAGCTTTGCCAGCTCGCCGGGATGGCTGAGCAGCAGCCAGATGGCATTGCCGATGAGATCGGTGGTGGTGAGATTGCCGCCGATCAACAGGCCCTGCAGATTGTTGGAGATCTCGCCGTCGCTGAGAGGCGCGCCTTCGGCGACAAGCCCGACCATGTCGCTCACCAGATCGTCCTGTGGCGCGCGGCGCCGTTCGGCCATCAATTGGCGCATGTAGTCCGACAGCGCATTGGCCGACCGGATGTAGATTTGGGTCTTTTCCTCGCCGCGGAACGGATCGAGGCCCAGGATCGCGCCTTCCGACCAGGCGCGAAACTCATCGAGCCTGCCATTGTCGACGCCGAGCATGCGCGCGATGACATCGATCGGCACGCGCAGGGCGAAGTCGGCCATCGCATCGAACCTTGCGCGACCCTTCACCTTGTCCAGCCATTCGTCGACGATTTGCTGGACCAGCGGCCTGGCCCGCGCCACGCGTTTGTAGAGCGCCTTGGCGAACGGCGTGCGGATGCGCGCATGGTCGGGATCGTCGAGCAGCAGGATGCTGGCGCCAAGCTCTTCCTGCGGCATCGTCATGCCGTCGAGTTTCTGCTCGATCAGCGCTTTCTGAATCACGGCGGCGTCCTCGGCATGGGCCGGATCGCGCCACAAAGTGGTATCCGACACCACGCCGCGCACATCGGCATAGCGCGTCAGCAGGAATGTGCCGGCCTCGTCGTCGCGACGCACAGGGCACTCGCTGCGCAGCCGGTCCAGCAGCAGGTGCGGATTGTCGTTGAACGCCGGATTGAGCGGAGTGAGTTGAAAGACGCCGGGCAGCGGATCCTTGGTCATGCTTGGTTCCCCAAACGCGTACGCATTTACACTAACACTGTACGCCGAACCCGGCCAAAGCAAGCAGGTTCCCGTATCTCATTTCGCGCAGCGCAATTGGACTTCGGATCAAATAAGCCTAGCGTGTGCGCGCACGTCCGCTACCCGACATTGGCGTGAACGGAGAGTTCTATTGAGCTTCACGCCAAACGGGCCCGCACGCGGTCCGGATCTTCGCCGTACCGCCACGCATCCCGACTTTTGGTATCCGCTCGCCTGGTCGCAAGACGTCAAGCCCGGCAAGACTCTGGCGCGGCGCTTTGCCGGTGAGCCTGTGGTTCTGTTCCGCGGCAAAAGCGGGCAGATTTTCGCGCTCGAGGATCGCTGCGCCCATCGCCAGGTGCCGCTGTCGCTCGGCGTGGTCGATGGCGAGACCTTGAAGTGCGGCTATCACGGCTGGGCCTACAATTGCGCCGGCAAGTGCATCGACGTTCCTTATCTGGGGCGCGAACGTCTGCCCAACGGCGTGCGCTCCTATCCCGCGCGCGAAGTCGACGGACTGATTTTCATTTTCCCCGGCCACGCCTCGCTCGCTGCAGCGCGTGCGCCCGCCATGCTCGGTTCGAAAGCCAATTCGCGCTACAAGACGCGCCAGCTCAACCGCGAGGTCGACTGCCATTATAGCTTCATGCACGAAAACCTGTTCGACATGAATCACCAGTTCCTGCATCGCAGCCTGATGGGCACGATCAAGGCGACGTGTTTGGGCCGCCGCCAGGGCGAGGATTGGTGCGAGGTCGACTATACCTTCACGCGCACGGCCGGCAGCCAGTCGCTGGGTGAGGCGGCGATTCTGAATGTGATGCGGGCGCCGCAGGATGGCGTCAATGCGGACCTCATGACGATCCGCACCGGCTATCCCTATCAGAACCTGCGCGTGTGGGTGAACGGCGGCGATCCGGTGCTCGACGTCTGGCTCGGCTACACGCCGCTCGACAAGGAGCAGCGCCGCAACCGCACCTTCGGTTATCTGTCGGTGAAGAAGCCGAAGATCCCCGGCCTCATCAATGCCGCCTGGCCGTTCATCACCTGGTTCACCGAAGGCATCTTCACCCAGGACAAGCACATCGTGGAGCAGGAGCAGAAGGCGCATGACGCGCAGGGCGCCGACTGGAACAACGAAGTGTTCCCGGCGGTGCGCGACCTGCGCGCCGTGCTGCTGCGCTGCGGCGTGCCGATGGATGGCGTGATGGAGATTCCGATGCCGAGTATCGCCGCGGCGGAATAAACCTCATGGCGGGCGGCCGACCAGCGGCGGTTGTCCGTGACGGATCGATTTAACGCGAGACCGAGGGACGCCCCACTTTCACCGGCGCGGATTCCTTCACCAGCACCATCGCGCTCAGGCCGAACAGCAACGCGAACATCCAGTAGTAGGCGGGGGTCAGCGGGCTGCCGGTGACGGCCAGCAGCCAGGTCAGCATGAACTGCGTCGAGCCGCCGAAGATCGAAATGGCAAATGCATAGACCGTCGACACCACGCCGGAGCGGACGTTCTTCGGCAGCGACTCCGTCAAGGTCGTCACCACCGGCGGCGAGCTCAGCGCGCCAAGGATCGTCACCACCGCGATCGCGGCATAGAAGACGAACATGGTGCGATAGTGCGCGATCATCCAGAACGCCGGATAGATGCACACCAGCAACATGAACCCGGGAATCAGCATCACCGGCTTGCGCCCGAAACGGTCCGAAAGAAGCCCGCTTATGGGCTCGAAGAGCACATTGAACAGCCCGTTGACGATGATCACCCCAAACGCCACCGTCGCGGGCAGCCGCAAGGTGGTGAGCGCGAACGTGGTCATATAGCTTGCGACATAGCTGCCGATCGTGCCCGAGGTCAGCATCATCAACCCATAGACGATCAAAGCGGTGTAGGGCCGCAAGCCGGGCTTTGGCGTCGTGACACCCATCGTGGCGTCGGGCGCGAGCGCCGCATCGTCCGCGGCGTGCAGGGTTTCCGGTAGGCTGCGCCGCAGCCACAGTCCGAACGGCACGATCAACGCACCGATCAGCATGGCGAGGCGCCAGCCCCAATCCTGCAACTGATCGGCGCTGAGGCTCGCCGCCAGCACGGTTCCGATCAGCCCGGCCGCGAGCACGCCGGCGTCCTGCGTCGCATATTGCAGCGACGCGTAGAATCCGCGCCGCAGCGGTGGAGCGGCTTCGATCAGATACGCCGTCGTCGGTCCCACTTCGCCGCCTAGTGCGAATCCCTGCACCAGGCGAAAGACGATCACCAGGATCGGGGCTGCGATCCCGATCCGCGCATAGGACGGGGTCAGGGCCACGCCGATCACGCCGATGCCCATCAGGGTGAAGGACAGCATCATCGCCATCTTGCGGCCGATGCGGTCGCCCATCGGGCCGATGATCATGGCTCCGACCGGCCGCGCCAGGAAACCGACGAACGACGCGCCATAGGTGCTGAGCAGGCTCGCGGTCTGGTTGGTTGCGGGAAAGAAGGCGTGGCCGATATAGACCGCGAAATAGACATAGGTGAGGAAGTCGTAGAAGCCGAGCGCGTTGCCAACGGATACGGCGGCGACATGGCGGATGGGAACGGCGCGCGGCGGGTTCGCTTTCACACCGATTGCTGCTGCCTCGCTCATGCACGCTCCCCGGCCGATTTGTCCACCGCACTGTGTGGGAAATCCGGAGCGCTGTCACAGGGGGTGGGAGATTTGCATCGGCCCCCGCCCTTCGTCCTTCGACAGGCTCAGGATGAAGGGCTCAGGGTGAGGGCCAATTCCTATTCCTCATCCTGAGCTTGTCGAAGGATGGATGGCGGGCGCGTTCCCGTCCTATCCATTTCGCTCCGAACCTACTTCCCCGCGCGCAACTCGCGGATTGTTTTGCGGCCGTCGGCGCTGGGTTGGTAGACGCTGCTCATCTCGGACAGCGCTTTGCTGAACTCGGCGAGTGAAAAGCCTTCCGGAACGTCGAAGGCATCGAAGCCGGTGCGGTGCAGATAGGCGATCTGGTCGTAGAGAAAATCGCCGGTGGCGCGCACTTCGCCGCTGAAATTCAGCCGCGTGCGCAGCATGCGCGCCCAGGAAAAACCGCGCCCGTCGCGGAACTTGGGAAACTCGATCACCACCACCGACAGGCGATGCACGTCGTCGCCGAGCTGCTCGGGCGACTCGTCCGACTTGAGCTGCACGCCGATCGGCGCATTGCGCGCCAACAGCGCATCGCGATCCTTGCGAAAACGCGTCAGCGTCACGATCGCGCCGCCATCCGCGGGCAACGCGGCATCGTCGGCCACGCGCGCGAACGGATCGGCGACGACCGCAGCGTTTTGGCCGTGCCCGGCCAGCTTAATGAGCGGCATGGAGCTGATCCAGGTACGCCATGTTCTTGAACGGCTCCATGCCGACCCTGCGATAGGTGTCGAGGAAACGTTCGCCGTCCTTGCGCAGCATCAGATACGCCTTCACCACGCGCTCCACCGCCGGGCCGATCTCGTGTTCGCCGAAACCCGGACCCATGATGTCGCCGATGCTGGCGTCTTCGGCGCCCGAGCCGCCGAGCTGCAGCTGGTAGTATTCGACGCCCTTCTTGTCGACGCCGAGAATGCCGATGTGCCCCGCATGATGATGGCCGCAGGCATTGATGCAGCCGGAGATCTTGATCTTCAATTCGCCGATCTCGTGCTGGCGGTCGAGATCCGCGAAACGTTTGGCGATGTCCTGCGCGATGGGGATCGAGCGCGCATTGGCGAGGTCGCAATAGTCGAGCCCGGGGCAGGCGATGATGTCGGTAATCAGTCCGGCGTTCGGCGTGGCGAGACCTAGTTCGCCCAGCGCTGCGAAGATCGCCGGCAGGTCGCGCTTCTTCACATGCGGCAGGACCAGGTTCTGTTCATGGCTGACGCGGATTTCCGCGATGCCGAACTTGTCCATCAGATCGGCCAACGCATCCATTTGCTCATCGCTGGCATCGCCGGGCACCCCGCCGATGGGTTTCAGCGAGATCGTCGCGATGGCATAGCCGCTGGCGCGATGCTTGTGCACATTGGTCTTGACCCAATTGTCAAAGTCGCGACCGAGCTTCGGCATATCATCGGAAAGCCTTTCGAATTTGGGCGGAGCGAAATAGGCATCGATGCGCGCCAGTTCGTCCGCCGGAAGCTGCAATGTGCCCTTGGCTTTGATCTCGATGAATTCGCGCATCACCTGGGTGCGCATTTCCTCCGGCCCGAGTGCGGCCGCCAAAATCTTGACGCGCGCCTTGTAGATATTGTCGCGTCGCCCAGACTGGTTGTAGACGCGCATCACGCTTTCGAGGAAGGCGAGGATGTCGGGCTTGGCGACGAACTCGCCGACCACATAGCCGACATAGGGCGTGCGGCCCATGCCGCCGCCGACCAGCACGCGATAGCCGACTTCATTCGAATCGTTCTTCACGATCTCCACCGCCATGTCGTGGAACTTCAGCGCCGCGCGGTCATGTGCGCTGCCGCTCACCGCGATCTTGAACTTGCGCGGCAGGTAGACGAATTCGGGATGCAGGCTCGACCATTGCCGGATGATCTCGGCGATCGGGCGCGGATCCTCGATCTCGTCGGCGGCGGCACCGGCGAAATGATCGGCCGTGACATTGCGGATGCAGTTGCCGCTGGTCTGGATCGCGTGCATCTCGACGGAGGCGAGATCGGCGAGGATGTCGGGCACGTCCACCAGCTTGGGCCAGTTGAACTGGATGTTCTGGCGCGTGGTGAAGTGGCCATAGCCGCGATCGTATTTGCGCGCGATGTGCGCCAGCATGCGCATCTGCTTCGCCGACAGGGTTCCATAGGGCACGGCGATGCGCAGCATGTAGGCGTGCAGTTGCAGATAAAGCCCGTTCATCAGGCGCAGCGGCTTGAACTGGTCTTCGTTCAGTTCGCCCGAAAGGCGCCGCGCCACCTGGCCGCGGAACTGCGCCACGCGCTCGGCGACGAACTTCGCGTCGAACTCGTCATAGCGATACATGCATTGCTCGCTCGCCGGAGAACAGAACACAGAGAACGGGGATCAGAAAATCAAATCTCATAGGGCGGACTCTTGAACGGCCCACGTGGCCGGTTGTTTGCTTCCGATTCCTGTATTCTGTTTTCCGTCTTCTGCCCTGCCTGCTTGCCGAGATCGAAGCGCACCGTCGGCCCGGCAGCGCGGATGATTTCGCGCTCCTTCACCGGATGGATGCCCTTCGCGTCGGTCTTCACATCGAACAGGTACGGGTTCACCACCGCGTTTCCCGCCACGGATTTCTGCGCCGCGGCGAGCGCCGCATCAGCCGCTTTCGGATCGGCAAAGACGTCGCCGTCCTTCAGCGCCAACACCCATTCGCCGCCTTTCCAATAGAGTACATCGCCATCGACCAGACGGTTGGCGGTCAGCATCTGCGGGACGGGCGCGGCCATTGCTTGTAGATCACATGCCGCTGCGCGGACTTCAATACTCTACAGAGAATTTGTGTGATTGAAGGAAAACAACTTCAAACGATTGTGAAATATAACTCCTGTCAGCACCTGAATAAATGACAATGTATATACATGTATTGACATCGCGACAAACTCATGCGATGAAGCCGCCATGCGCACAAAGGCCTTCAAATCCGGCAACAGCCAGGCGGTCCGCATCCCGGCGGAAATCGCCTTTGCCGACATGAACGCGGAGCTCGAAATCACGCGCACCGGCGACGTGGTCACGATCTGTCCGGCGCGCCAGGATCTGAAAGCCATGGTTGACGAGCTGCGCCGGCTGCCCAAACCATCCACCGTCGAGGAAATCGACAGAACCATTACGCGCGACACGGCTGACGACTGAGATCGCGATTGGCCTACCTCATCGACACCAACATTTTCATTCACGCTCGCGACGGCACGGACGTCGTGCTCGACAAATTCGCCGAACACAGCAGTGAAATCTTCATGTCGGCCCTGTCTTTGGCCGAACTGCAGCGCGGCCTCGATGCGAGGCTTTCTGCGGTTGCGTTGCGCCGGGAACGCCATCAGATCTTGCTGAAGTACATTCCGATCTTGCCTTTCGATGCCAAAGCCGCCGAAGCTTATGGTTCAATCGTCGCGCAAGTCGGGCGGATCAAGGCGCACGATTTCGATCATCTGATCGCCGCCCACGCGATCAGCACGAGGTCCATCCTGGTGACGAACAATATCGCCGATTTCAATGACATTCCGGGCCTCGTGCTCGAGAACTGGAACGCGTGATGGACGATGCGGCGCGGTCGAACTCGCCATCGAATGCGACGACCGACACCATCGCCTCGCATCTCGACCTGAGCGCCGCCGACGGTGCAGAGTTGTTGCGGATGGAGCATGGATAGTCCCGCGCATCTCGTCATCGCCGTTCCGGCCGCACCGGACACGGCGCGTCCCGCCGGCAACGGGCGCGTCAGGATTCTGTTCTATGCCGGCGTGCTGATCGTCACTTTGAATTTCATCTCGCCTGCGGTCGGCTTTCACGTCATTCCGCTGTCGTTCGTGCTCAAGAACAAGCTGCACCTGTCCGCCAACGGGCTCGCCACCTTCGCGCTGTGGGCCGGCATTCCGGGTTACCTGTCGTTCGCGTTCGGCATGGTGCGCGATTTCTGGAATCCGTTCGGCATGGGCGACCGCGGCTATTTCATCCTCTTCGGCGCGCTTTCCACCGCTGTATTTGCAACGTTTGCCTTCGTTCCGGTCAGCGAGCCGGTCCTTTTGGCCAGCGCGCTGCTCGGCACATTCTCGTTCCTGTTCCTGTGGGGGGCGTGGAACGGCCTCGGCTCGACCATCGGCCGGCAACTCTCCATGTCCGGCCAGATCAGCTCGATCTGGAACTTCGCCGGCAGCGTGACGATCTTTGCGGCCCTGCTCCTGGGCGGCGTTCTGAGCGGCTGGCTGGAAGAGCTGAGCGCCGACGGCGCGATCCGGGTTCTGTATCTGCTGGCCGCCATCGTGACGGCTGCGATCGCTCTGTTCGGCTTGTGGAAGCCCGACGCGGTGTTCGCGCATTTGAAAAGCGAAACCGGCAAGCAGCGCAATCTGCCCGCCGACCTGGCGCGTCTGGCGCGGCACTGGCCGATCTATCCGGCGCTGACCGCCTGGCTGCTGTGGAATTTCGCGCCCGGCACGCAGACGGTGCTGCAATACTATATGTCGAACACCTTGCATGCGAGCGATGCCCAATGGGGCGCGTACAACGCGATCTTCTACATCGCCTTCGTGCCGACCTTCGCGCTGTTCGGCTATCTGAGCCCGCGCTATTCGCTCGACAAGCTGCTGTGGTGGGGCACGATCGTCGCGGTGCCCCAGATGGTGCCGCTGCTCTTCATTCATTCCGCCAATGCGGTGCTGCTCGCCGCCGTTCCGATGGGACTGATGGGCGGCGTGGCCAATGCGGCCTATATGGACCTGCTGATACGCTCCTGTCCCAAAGGGCTCGAGGGCACGCTCATGATGATGTCATGGAGCATGTATGCGCTGGCCGGAAATTTCGGCAACCTGCTGGGCACCGATCTCTACGAGCATCATGGCGGCTTTCTCGCCTGCGTCATCGCCACGACGCTGGTCTACGCGCTTATACTTCCCACCATCCTGTTCGTGCCGCGCAAGCTGATCGACACGCCCGATGGCAAATTCTTTGCCGAACACTAGCGCCAAGGCCGGCCGGGCGGGCGCAGCCAGCCTGTTGATCCTGGTTAACCGGCGCCGGACAATGGGCGCGCAGCGCGGCCCGATTTGCTAGAGTGCCGCCACGGCGGGGCGACGGTTGCTGACGACGGGTGAAAGCAGATGAAGCACAAGACGATGATTGCGACTGCGGCGGCCCTGTTCTGCCTGGCCGTTCCGGCTCACGCGCAATATGGCGGGGCGAGCGGTCCGGCGAAAGCGGACGATACGGTTCCGGGCGGTGCCGACGTGTCGAGCCGTGCCGAACAAGCGCCGCCCGACCCGGAAGGCACCGCCGAAGATCTTCGCATGAAGGGACGCTGCGACCGGGCGATCCCGATCTTCCGGCGCCTGGC
>JANYBR010000353.1 GCA_025360685.1 Pseudomonadota bacterium | reverse complement strand
CGATGTCAAATTTAACGGCTTGTGGCTCGAGGTATTGCGCGACGGCCTGTGGCCCCATCATGAAACAAGGCATGAGGGCCTGCACCGAGGCACCGGCTTGCGAGAGCATTCGGCGAAGGGTGACCCGTGCGCGCGGGTGCGACACCATGTGGTTGATGAGTTCCATCTCCGACTTCTCGCCAACCATGGCGCTACGCTTCCCCGCCGGGGGGGTGCTCAGACTCGCGGCCTTGTGAGCGCACTCCGCGCCACGCAGCCGGATGATTTCACGGTCGAGCGTCGCGTACTCCCTTCTCGCTTGCTCATGCGTGGCGCCGGCAAAGCGAGAGAGCTGCGAGTGGGAGGAGAAAATGGCATGGGCAATCGACCCGAAGAACCGATATCCGAAGGCGTCGACCAGTTGCTCTGACTTCATGCCCTTCGTTTCTAAGAGCTGGACGAACTCCCCAAGCCCCCGCTCGCGCGCCCGCGCAGTCGCCTGCAGATATTGGGCCCAGGGCAGTAGCCTTTCGCGACTCGTCAAGGCAGTAGTTGTCCGGGCAACAAGACTTGGAACAAAGCGGTCGCTATTGATAGGGTCTGCCGCCCACCCCTCTAGGTCGAACGAACCAAACTGCTGCATTCGTGCTTTAAACTGTTCAATCGCTTTCCAGCCTTGCTGAACCTCGCCCATCAGACGCGACAACGTGTGATGGTTATCAACTACCGTGTCGCTCAGCAAAGCCTTGGTGATGGGCGCAGGAAGACGGGCCTTCAGTACATTGCGGCCGTACGTCAGAGCGGCAAGCGGCGGTTCGAGGTCGGTATCGGCCCCCAAATACCGGTCGCCCAGCAATCGACGCGCTGATGCGTCCGCGTCTAGTTCCAATAGTGCCTCCGGAAGCGCTGCTCGCGCTTGCACTGCGCACACAACTTCGAGCGCCGTGACCGAAGCGGGCGCCCACCTGGATAAATGCTGAACCGCAGCGGTGAGGCTTTGGTCGATTGCTTGTGCAATTTCAATGCGCTGCTGCACATGACTAGCTTCTTGCAGCGCCCGCTGGATAGCAGCGGCCGTACCAAATCGCGACTGAAGAACGTGTTGCAGTTGCTGAAGCGCGGTTACCGCGGAAATGAGCTCGGGGTGCAGGCCGCCTAGCCTGGCGAGGCGCGCTTCATCGCTGTCCAAAATACCCACGTTCTTGGGGTCCAGGCCGACGTTGACGAATCGGGCCCTCGCAGTGGTATGCCATTTCGCCAAGCGGAGCGCATTGTCGAACTCAGGCTCGTCATCACTGTAGAACGGGCCAAGTGCGTCACGGAACTCGGCAGATTCCTTCCACTGTTTGGTATCGCGCAAGAGCTTTTGCAATCGCTCAAGCTCGCTGAGCCTTGCTAACGGGGGTTTCTTGGCCTTTGAGCGGTCGAGCGCACGATGAGTAGCGCAGGCACTCCACCATCTCTCCTGAAAAATGCGATACCAAGCGTTGCCTTCACGCAAAACAGCAACGGCACCACTGATTTGAGTCTCGCCTTCAACCGTATCGAGGTAGAAAATCGTGTCGAGAGTTGCCGTCTCCTGGCCCAAACGAGAGAACTCCGCTTGGGCTCGTCCGATGATTGCAATCGTACTGGGACGGTCAAGGGCAGCGTGCCGGTAGCCAAGCAATTCGCGCGGTGCTGCCTGTGCGGCTTCGACAACCGCCATCACCTTTTGAAGTGATTCAGCGTCTCCTTGAAACGGTTGTCCAGTTGTGGCACCGATAGACTCGAGGCGATGCAGGGCAGCGGTCGCCGCCCCGAGGGCCGCAGCAAGCTCGGCATGCAAGACCTGAAGCTGCTGCGCGGTATTGGACTGTAGCGCCAAGTCTTCCAACGTCTTTTGCAGGTCCACCGCTTGTGTCGAGTCCGCTTCCGTTATCGCTGCCGGAGCGAGCAACCGATTGCCAACAAGTGACCGGAGTGCCGCAACATGCAATAACTTCTCGCGGAATCCCAGCAAGAGTCCTTGTGCTCGCTGGCCGTCAGGGTCGTCAGGCGAAAATACGCGCGGTAGCATTTCCTGCGCCATTTCGTGCTGGTCGGCAGGAGTGACCGCAGCAAGCACATTCAACAAGGTGGCGACGCCCGCAGCACTGGTTCGCAAACGACCGCCGCCGAGAAATGCCGAGGCATCGTCGAATGCCTTGGCCATGGCTTCGAATTGCGGCATGAACTCCTGCAGGGCGCGTTCTATTTGCAAGTCTGTGCCCGGCAATAGCTCCTCGACGACGAGGCCCCAGTAGGGGTGTTCCGGGCCATAGCACCCAATTTCGCGGTACTGATTCGCGACACGGCCGAGCGAGTCAGCCAAAGAACGGAAGGTTGCCTCGTCGGACGAGGGTGCGTCTGCGAGATACAGCGCTTGCGTTGCTTCCCAACCATCACCGCACTTCTGGCGATATCGCTCGGCACGCCACAGGACCTGATGCACCGTCAGCGCACAGGCATTCCCGTGGACTCCGTTTAGGAGGTCGGCGTACGCTGCCAGGTGCTTCCGCTTTTCCTCGAGTGTTTTTAACTTCGACGAGAGCCACAATGGCGCACCAAAATTTGCGTCGCGCCGCTTTTCAAGTTCTTCGAGTACATGCTTCTTTTGCGTCTTGTTGCTGTGCAGCTCAAGGCAGAAATGTGCCAGCCCGGCGAGCGCCAATCGTTTCTTTACGACCTCCAAAGCCGCGAGTTTTTCCGAAACGAACAGGACGGACTTGCCTTCGGCCAGCGCCGCCGCGATGATATTCGTGATGGTCTGGGACTTGCCTGTTCCCGGCGGACCCTCCACTACGAGATTCTTGCCGGACAGCACGTCGATGAGCGCACTATGTTGCGAACTGTCGGCGTCATAAATCAGCGGAATGTTCTGAAGCGGGTGGCCGTCTATCTCGTATTCGGGTGCGATGGGGGAAGCCCTTCCACCTTCGTTTGGAGCGCCCTCGAACACCATGCGGACGATTTTGTGGTCCATGAGCGCCGAGAGGCCGTCCTTGGCCACAGGCCATTTTGCCGGGTCAATGTCGCGGACCAGCAACATCTTGGAAAACGACAACAGCGCCAAGGTCATGTGACGTTTGACCTTCCATCGCGGCTTGCGCTGAATTAACTGCTCCAGAGCGACAAAGTAGCTCTCGGGGCCGGCCTCGTCGTCAAACTCTGGCAAATCGAAGCTGTATTCCTGCGACAGTTTTTCCCGTAGGGACAGGTTTTCGGCCAAGTCCTCGCCGGTGTACTTGAGGTTGAAGCGTTCTTGCCCGGTATCACGGTCGACGCGCGTCTTTTCAAGGGCAACCGGCACCGAGATGAGGGGCGCCAGCAAAATTCGGTCATTGTCTTCGCGGTCGGGAAATTCCAGGAAGCCGACCACCACGAACAGCATGTTGGCGCCGGTCTCCTCGATTGCTGACCGTGCTTCGCGCGCTAGCTTCCGACAATGGCGGGCGAGTTCGTCCGGGTAATAGAGTGACCGGACCGCGCCACCCTCCCAACTCGCATTGGGGGTCAAGTCGTAAGACGTGCTGATGCCGCAGTGCTTGGCGTGTTCCTTAACCTCGGGGCGGGATAGACGCCCGTTCGTGCGTACCCAGAATTCGCGCTCCGGCTCTGGTACAGGGTTCACCGAAATCGTCGCACCTTGATTGCTTAACAGCTTAGCAAAAGCTTTGTCGGGTACGCTGTGCACAAACTGCAGGCTCTTACCAGGCGAGTGCTTGAAGTTGAGCAGCCGATTACGCGAGGTCAGGTCGAGCAGCCGCAGGCGAAGCTTGGCAAGGGCCTCCTGAATAGGAAGCCTCCCCGCGAAAAGGTCGTCCGCGACCGTAGAGCCTTCTGTCACCGAATCTGATTCACGCATATCGAATCGTCGCTTTGTTGAAGGCTAACGCCCAGTTTTCCTAGTGCGCGGCGAGGGAACGGGCGGGCGTGCTGGTTTCTTAATTCGCGTTACCGGGGGTTGAGCGGGCGGCAGCCCAATGCCGCGCTCCTCGCAATAGTCGAGAACCAATTTCTCAAGAAAGTTGGCTTGGCTTCTTTTCTCGCCCTCAGCCGCAGCCTTTAGCGCCGCTCTTAAAGTCGGCGTCGCGCGAAAGCTCACAAGTTCGGTTTTCTTCTCAGCCATCCAGCCCTCGGCACGTATGTCGCTTGTATAGACAAATGCTGACATGTAGGCCAACTTTGGTCAAGCATTCAGGCCCGGGAGATACCGGCCGCAATTGTCGTGCGATGTTGAGCACCAACACGACCTAACCCCGTTACGCGACACAGGGTATGTTGCGACTCAACAAATTGGCTCGATTCGTTGCGACCGCCTTGGAGCAAATTGGAGGAGGGCGACGTAGGACTCGTTGTGGCTGATTCGCGACGGACGGTTCGCGGCTGAGTGGGGACGCGGCGCGGTAGCAGCAGGGTTGGCTTGCCAGTTGGCGTCTCTTTCGTCTGACAATGCCCAAGTAGCCGGGCCGTAACCCCGCTTCCCGGCCCCTGGTTCATCGAATCGGACGTGCAGATCACCCGCATCCGGCGCTCGGACACGACTTCACCTTTTCGTCCGTGGCACGTCGTGCCCAAGTCGGGACCCTCGCAAGACGCTTGACCAGGCCCCCCCCTTTCTACCTTCCACAATAAATGAATAGACGGGCCGCATTGCACGACCTGCGACGACGATGGGTCAGGGAGCCCATCACTTGGGGTCATCACTTGCGCCAACGCTACCTAACCTCTTGTTGAGACGGGGGATCGGCGCGTCGTCACTACCGGCTCCGCCGCTAGTAACGACGCTACTGGTACAGGTGGATTGGCGCAGGGGGATGACGATTGCACCAACTAGACTTGGCGCAGGGAGTCGCGCGTTGGCCGATTGGGCCAACGAATTGATGCAACGTTGCCCGGGCGCGAGTGCATGACGCACTGGCCGGACCGGAGACCACGATGCTCGCGAGTGGGTGAGGGCGCTACCCACGGTAAATTTGTTCTCAAAGACCGCGCGCGCCGGTTACTGAGTTCTTCGTCATCCGCAAGTAGTCGAAGACGAGACGAGTACGGAAGCAGAGAGATCGCATCAACTCGGCGATCGACTGGGCGGGTTTCTGGAAGGACTTGAGGATGCCAACCGCGAAGCGGCGCAGGCGGGTGATGTTTTCCGGGCCGAAGCCGGTTCGGATGCGGCTGCGATCCTCATCGTAGTTCCAGTCGATGATGTAATGAACGCTTTCGATGGCCCAGTGGCCGCGGTTGACGGCCAGTACCCGTTGCGGTGAGGCCTGCTGCTGTGAGGGACTCGTGATCCCCAGCGCGATCTCACGAGAGTGCTTGCCGGTTTTTTTGTTGATCGATTCACGCTCGATCAGAAAGACCTGACCGACGTGGGGAAAGTCGAGGTACGCATTGAGCGCCGTACTGCACCAAATGCGCCGCGTCTCAATGCGACCGTGATCGGCCGGTACGACCTCGACAAAGTCGGCGGC
>JANYBR010000030.1 GCA_025360685.1 Pseudomonadota bacterium | reverse complement strand
ATCGACGATCCTTCATCACTCTCGCCCGCAAGTTCATCTCGATGTTTAGCGCGATCAATTCTGATTTCACCTGTACGATGCGCTCACTGGTCAAATCTTCCCAGCGGTGACCGCGGCGCCGCCGCCCATAGACTATCTCGCCGGACTCCAGGTCGACGAGTTCGGCTCGAAGCCTTTGTTGCGCCTCCCAGTTGCTTTCTATCGAGCCTGGCTCGGCTTGGCGGAACTCGGGCATACGAATATTATGGCACGAGTTCACGCAACGGTGGAGAGCGTCGTGAAAACAATTTTGCCGACCGTACTTTTGTCGCTTGCTGTCGCATCACCAGCGTTCGCGGCGACAGATTTTGAATACACGGCTATCGGGACGGACACCGGCGGCGCATGGATCAAGCTCGATGGGCACAACATCGGCGCCACATCATCGACTGTTGTAAGCACCGCCACTGGTCCGGATGGGAAAGCACAAGCCTCAAATGGGCACTGCCAGTCCTGGACTCCCGATCCCAGCGGTGCCTACGCCATTGAAACAGTCTGCAATTATACAAACCCTGACGGGACCTATTCGACGATCTCTTGGTGCCCAACGGACACGTCCAAAGAGTGCACGGGCAAACTCGTCGGGGTTAGCGGAGCGTTTGTGAATAAGAACGGAACTTTCTCAGTGCAGACCAAACCGGGTGCCGATAGCGCGACGGATAATTATTCCGGAACGGGTCATTGGGACTAAGCGGTCGCCATCCGACGCGACCCAGTGGCGGTTCAAGTCAGGCCAATCGTCGCTCTGGACCTAGTCCGACGATGCTTTGCCAGGGGCAGTAGCGCTCGCAAGAGCCCGAATGTCCCTTTACATCCGCTGCGGACGTTGCCTCGGCACACCCGTGTCCGCTTACCATCCGCCGTCAAATGTATTTCCGGCATCAGACCGTTCGAGGATTGGACGTTATGTACCTAGACCGAGATGGGGCGAACCGCGCATGCTGCCGTCTCGGGTTAGGCAACGAGGGCTGACAACTTATGCTGACAAAATGTTTGACCGTAACGCTGGGTGTTTTTGCGCTGGCTGGCTGTCAAAAGAATGTTGAGCCGGCTCAACCGCCCTATAAAGTTGAACTCACCACCAAGGATTTGATGCAGCACTCAATCGACCCTTCCGCGGGAATCATTTGGGGGGCATCGGGATATGTCGTCGATGAGCATGGCACCACCGATCTTTCGCCAAAGACGCCAGAGGGTTGGGCAGTCGTGGAAAACAATGCAGCGATCGTCGCAGAACTGTCCAACACATTGATGCTCCCGGGCCGATCGCCAGAGGAGCCCAAATGGAACACCTATGCTGTGCAACTGCATGACGCCGCGATGGCCTCGATGAGGGCCGCGCAACAGAGAGACAGAGCCGGCCTGCTGCGGACGGGCGGAGACATTTATGCGGCCTGCACGGCCTGCCACAAGTACTATGTTCTCAGAGAGAAATAGCCGTGCAGTCGATCTCGCACTTCACGGAGTGGCTGGGGCAAACTCAGTGGAGCATTGCGTTGCACGAGAGCATGTATGCCTACACTTGGATCGAGACAGCGCACGTCATTGGCATCACGTGGTTCGTCGGCACAATCATGATGGTGGATTTGCGGCTGTTGGGCCTCGCATGGCAGCCGGTGTCAATTTCGCAAATGAGCGCGCGCATTTTGCCGTGGACAGTCGCCGGTTTCGTGCTGATGCTTGTGACCGGTCTGCTGCTGTTCTACGCCATACCGGTACGCACTTGGCACAGCATTTGGTTTCGCGCCAAGGTAGTCCTGTTGCTACTTGCCGCTCTAAACATCTGGACATTTCACTATCGGGTGGAACGCAATCGAGCAACTTGGGATAACGCTCCGCACCCTCCGCTGGGTGTTCGCGTGTCGGCTGCAATCTCGCTCTGCGTCTGGCTCGCGGTAATCGTCCTTGGGCGGATGATCGCCTACAACTGGTTCGACTGCGACAAGCCTCAGTCGTCGTTCATCCATTTTACGGCCGACTGCTCGACCTATCCTCGCGACGAGTTCTAGCTCGATGGATCTCTATTCTCAGTTCGAAGCCGTGGAAGGCAGCCGGTTGGCCACTGCGATCAAGGAGTCGTTGTGGCTGTTCCCGGCGATCGAAGCGGTCCACTTGCTGGCGCTCGCTCTTTTGGGCGGGGCAGTTTTGATGCTTGATCTGCGATTGTTGAACCTGGGATTGAAGCTTCAGCCGACATCGGTCGTGGAGCGTGGCGCGCGGCCGTGGCTGATTTCAGCTCTTGCAACCATGATCGTGACTGGCGTTTTGATCGGGACTTCGGAAGCGTTGAAACTGTACGGGAAGCAAGCCTTCTGGGTAAAGATGGCGGCGCTGTTCGCGGCGATGGTCTTCACGTTTGCCGTGAAACTTCCCCTTGCACGACAAGGTGTTCAGGGCACGCGCGCAAAAGCTTTGGCCGTCATCTCGATCGGGCTGTGGCTGACGGTGGCGCTGGCGGGACGCTGGATTGGATTTTCGTAAGGCAGCACCTATCTCGGTGGTGAGTCACTTGGGTCGGCGCCATCGCGTGGCGCCCCTGTGCCGCTGGAGCCCATGAACAGCTTTTGGCCGTTCGCAAGCGTCACATCTCTGCCGTTGGCCTTGCACGCCGGCTCGCAGAGCTTGTCCTTGCTCTGGTAACCGCGAACAATGATCTCCTCGCCGGGCTGAAGCGAGTTTCGATCGATGCCGGCTCGCAGCAGAGTATTTGGCGTGCCGCCTTCCACCATCCAGGGCTGCGGCGGCTTGCCGGCAACCTCGACCAGCATGTGAATCCATGCGTGAGGATTGATCCATTCCACTTTTGTGACCTTGCCGCGCAGTAGTACGGGTGCCTTGGCGTCAAACTCTGCGGCGAAGGCGTGATGCGCAGACGCCGGCTGCGCGTAACCCGCAAGCAGCAGCCCCGCAACGGCGCTGATGAGCGCGTTCAAACGATTTACCGAAGACACTGTCACTGTGAGACTCCGCCTCTGGGTTTGTGTTCTTGGGCCCTGGCGCCCGCGAGAATGTCGGACAGGGCGTAGTTGCCCTCGTGACAGGCATATTCAAACATTGGTCCCTTCGTCGCGCGCATCGGCATTTCTCCTCGCCATGTTTGGGTGTACGCGGTCGGCTCCTCGACTTTGAATTCGTACAGAATCTCATTATGGGCCACGCGAGTAAAACGCTCCATGACCCTGGAGTCGGGCGCCAAATAGATGCGGTGGCGGATATCGGCGGTAAAGCGTTGCCCGGGGTTGAGATTTGTTGTCTCGACAACCAGAGTGTCGCCCTCCCAGTGACCAATCGAATCGCCCATCCACGGTCGGATGTTGGGAGGCAGATGCGTCCCATTGAGGCGGACAATGCGTGCGTCGTGGTTCATCTCGACAACGATCGTCACGTACCCGGGCGATTGCACAATCTGGTAGTTGTTGTTGTAAAGGACGTTGAGCATCGGTGGCCCGCCTGTAGAGCCGTATCCCACAATACACCGCTCCCCGAGAGACCGAACCTCAGGTCCGTCGAAGTTGCTGAACTGCGGAATCGCCGCGGCCATCATGTCTCGCCGCCCCTTTTCGGAATAGGGCACGTGGCCGTCAGGAGGATCGACGATCCACGACGTCCGGACCTGGCCGCCAACCACCGCGTACTTGGAGCCGAGGTCGAGCCAGAAGGAATTGTAGCCGCCCGGGTCGTCACTGGCGGGCGGAGCGCCAGCTTGAGGATCGGTTGGTTTGTCGTTTGCCGCGAGCCAGGCCTTGTTGGCTTTCTCGAGCCTTGCGGCGTCAGTCGGCGATATCACCAGGCTCGTAATTCCCTGGGGACGCTCCAACGTTGTAATGGAGGCGTTGGTCCACAAGCCCTGCAAATCCGGATCGCCAAAGCTCGTGCGCGGGACATGGTAGCTCGACGCCGCAGCCGATTGGCCCAGGCCACTGCCCGCAAGAATGACTGTCCCGACAATGTGCAACAGGTTCCGAGCAACGGATCTCATGGCAGTGGCTCCTTACGCAAACGGCCATACATCAATTCTTCGACGAACTCGACGCACTTGAATTGCTGAAGCTGGGCGTCTTCGCCGACGAGGCGGTAGAGGTTCAATTTCACCTTCCAAGGTCGTGTAAAAGTCGACGGGTCGGTGATTTCGGCTTCATAGCGCATGATGCCGGGGCCGTTCGGCGTATAGCGCTCGACGACTTTCATATTTGCAGAGTGGAAATTGCCGGCACGGTCGAACCAGGTTGAGTCGTTCTGTCCCGTGACCACGACAACGAGGGTGTCTCCCTCCCAGTGTCCGACCGATTGGCCCATCCAGGAGTCAACGGGTGGCGGACCCGGATCCTTAAACAGAATGTTGCGGACTGCACCGGCATATTCGTAGACGAAGAGTAGGGATACGTCGCTTTGAAAGATCTGGAACGGGAACGGCATATAGGTCGCCCTTGGCACGCCTGGAAGGTAGCATTTGATTTCAGGATCGCGCTCGAGCCAGTGGACTTGGTTTTCCTTCTTCGTCGCAAGCGCTTCGGGCCTGTATGGAATTGTCCCGCCTTCGACCACTCCCAGACCCGGCGGTACGGAGCCCACCGCGCCGAGCGCGATAAGTTCCTTGGCCGGCACCGGCCCGAAGGGTCCCGGCCGGAACGCAAGTGCCGCGCGCGCGGCGTGTGCCTCGAGATCCCAGTTGGCCGTGTTCAGGACCTCCCAAACACCGTTTAGGTCAGGATGTCGGTCAATGTTTCCTGGCGCTGCGTGGGCCCGAGGTGCGGCGAACGCAGGATGAAACACTCCGGCCCCAAACATTGCCACAGCCACGATACCTGCTACTGCAATTTTGCGTCTCATCGCTTTTTCCCGATTTTGACAATCCAGAATAAATGATGGTTCGACCGAAGCAAACGCGCGCGCAGCTTCCGTCCTGGGGAGTTAAACACTTTCCGGGAGGGCACATATGCTGCAGCGCAAATGTGTCTCTTTGAGACGAAAGGGGCAGGTATCCATCAATTGACAACCCAAAGCCAACTCCAGCGTGGTTCGCACAGTTGGTCAGGCGAACGGTTTCAGAGGTTTCTAAGGCACCATTTCAGAGAGTCGGGCGCGTGAGGTCTTGCGATAGTCGGCTGCTCACTCTGGTTGGGACGACGCGGTTTTGAATGAGGCTCGCCATCGCTCGCTTCATCTCGAGCCATTCGACAAAGCCAAAAATGGCGCCACTTTGGTTCCCACGGTCAGGCCCAACTTGAACGTACTCGCTAAATGACCGCATTCGACCCGATGTAGGAATTCTGAGGTTCGCGTCACGCCACACCAAGCACCTTTGTCCACCACCGACCGCGGTCGAACAGCTCGAAGCCAACTCCGGAATACGCACTGATCGCAGGCTGGTTGAAGTGGGCGGTGCCGACACGGCCGGTCTTAAGCCCACGCTCCTGGATGCGGCGGAGCGCTTCTCGCATCGCGAGTTTGGTGAGACCACGCTTGCGGTAGCGCGCATGGGTACCGACTGGCTCGAACACGCCAACCCCACTTCGTTCATCCGCCCAACACACCGCGTTGACAATCAGAGTGCCATCATCCGCCTCAACCAGTATGTCGAGCGTGGGGTCGTAGTTTGGTGCTGTCATCAGACCGCGATAGTGGTCGCCTGAGAACTGGGACCGCGCATTGGGCTGACCGATCTCGGAGAGGTCGTCCCAGGCATCGCGATGCGCCTTGGCACGCGCACCAGGGTCGATGTCCACGCTGTCGCGCACCCGAAAGCCTTTCGGTGTGGGGGAGTCTGGAAGGGGTTCGGCGAGATCGATGCGAAAACTTACGCTTTCAGGTTCGCCGGCCACGTAGCCGAGCGCTTCAAGAGCCGCAATGCGGCGTGTGTCACCTTCGAAGGCGCGGATGGAAAAGGTTTGTCGATTTGCGCGCAAAACCGAACGTTCAGCCCGTTCGATGAGCTCAGGCAGCAACTCTTCGGCGTCAGGCAAGATTTCCAGCCAAAGTTGGTTTACCTTGGGAAACATCGTGACGGCTTCGACCCGGCCGCCCGAAAGCCACATGCGCACGCGATGTGGCCGGTCGTAGTCGGGCATTAGCTGCCATGCGATATCGCCGGGATGCCAACAGGCGTTTAGCGGCAAGCGCTCCGCGAACGAACGGCTAGCAAATTCGAGGAGGGGGCCTAGGTCCCGGACTCCCTCATAGCTGCGAATATCAATCGAACGGTTTGGCATGACACCGACACTCGCGGGCGTACAAAAGCTGTGAAGCGAACACTACCGGCCGCTAAATGACGCTTCAAGCGGCCGGTCCAATTTCGGCCGTCGACCCGAAGCGAACATACAAGGTCTCCGAGCCACTCGAACCCGCAAACACCGGAATGCGATCTATTGGTAGTTCGCCTTGGCCGGCGGTACGCGTCCAGTGTGAGCGAGTGAAACTCATGGCGGCGGCTAGCTACTGTTGTCGATGCGCTACAATTTCGTCCGGCGCTGCGCCTAGCTTACGCTGCCGCCGTCTTGCTAGGTTCAGAACTTCAGGATGGGTGTTGCGATTCCCGATCGGGCGAAGCAGTTCGATCTGGTGCCAAGAGAACAGGAATTAACTGAAGGTAGGTCCAGCGATGCAAAACGCTATCGGGACAACGATCGCTGCCGCACTCTTCGTATTCGCCTTCGTCGGCGGTGCGGCAAAGGCTGTCGATTGCGCCAGCAAGCCAGGTCTGACGGCGTTCGCCTCCGATGCCTGGGGCATTGATGTGCGCAATACGCGGTTTCAGCCGAAGACGACGATCACCGCCGCGAACGTCAAACGGCTGAAGCTCAAATGGGTCTACGGGCTCAGCACCAATGTGCCGCGATCTTATCCGCTGGTGAGCGAAGACACGATCTTTGCGGGCGACGAAGGGCATGGCGTGGTCGCGCTGAACCGCGATAGCGGCTGCGTGCGCTGGACGTTTGCACATACTGGCGCAATCGGAACCGCCATCGTACATGAATCGCGCGGAGGTCAGACGATGCTGTTCTTCAACGACCGCTACCCGTCGCGTATGTTCGCGCTGAACGCATCGGACGGGACGCTACGCTGGGATCGCGCGGCGCCAGGCGACAATCCTGTGGCGATGCTGTCGGGCACTCCGTTGATCGATCGCGGGCGGATGTTTGTGCCACTGTCGTCGTTCGAGATAGGACTGACGGCTAATCCGTTCTACGGCTGCTGCACCACCAGCGGTGGGATGGCGGCGCTGAACACAGGTGACGGCCATACTCTTTGGCAACGGCGGACGATCCCCACAGAGCCAAACGTCGTGGGCCGCCATTTCCTCTTCGTCGAAGAGTGGGCCCCCTCCGGCGCACCGGTGTGGGGTGAACCGACTTTCGATGCCACGAGCGGGACACTATTCTTCGGCACAGGACAGAACTATAGCCGACCCACGACGACGACAAGCGACTCCATCTTTGCGGTGAATGCCAAAGACGGCTCGATCCGATGGGTACATCAGTTCCACGCGGGGGACGCCTACAACATCGCGTGCGATATCGCGCGCGGACATCCGAATTGCCCTAAACCAGTAGGCCCAGATCTCGATTTCGGCGCGCCGCCTATGCTGGCGCATACAGCGGACGGCCGCACGCTGCTCATCGCGGGCGAGAAGTCGGGCATGCTGTATGCCCTTGATCCGAGGGACGGGCGCGTGGTGTGGACGCGGCAAGCGGGACGCGGCGGTGCGCTCGGCGGCGTGCATTGGGGCATGGCATTAAATGAGGCGCTCGGTCTTCTGTTCGTGCCAGTAAGCGATATCGACGTGGGATATATGACCGGCAGTGGCGCGGCTGGCGCGGGGCTTCATGCCTACGACATCGCGACGGGCGCGCCGCGCTGGGTGCATCTGCGAAAGGCCCGCTGCAGCGATCGGACGTGCTCGCCGGGACTGTCGGCGGCGATCATCGCGGGGCCGGATCTCGTGTTTGCGGGAAGTCTCGACGGCAAGCTGCTATGGTCGGAAGACACCTGGCGTGACTATCCGAACACCGTGAACGGCGTGGCGGCGAAGGGCGGCGCTTTCGATGCGCACGGGCCGATGTTGGCGGGCGATCAGCTGATCGTGTCATCGGGTTACGGCACCTTTGGTCAGCGCGGGGGCAATGCGCTGCTCGTGTTTGAATTGCAATCAGAGGCGGCGCGATGAGCGCAATGCTTCCGCTCGCTGGCCGCGGCCGGCGTCTCGTGGCGACGCTGATCGATGTCGTCCTGGTGCCGGTGGTGGCGATCCTGCTAATGCTGGTGACGGGTGTGCTGGAGCACGCCGCCGACTGGAGCACGAGCGCGATGCCAGTCCTGCGCATGATCGGCCTGGGGCTCACGAGTTATGTGCTGCTGAACTTGTGGCTGCTGTGGACGCGCGGGCAGACTGTAGGTAAGGCCGCGATG